>NZ_CAUTSL010000042.1:0-21552 GCF_963540955.1 Actinomyces bouchesdurhonensis | reverse complement strand
ACACAGTCTACACATCACAGCCAGTCCATGTGACCACACGTTAAAACGTGTGACAGCGTGGGGCCGGAAGCTCTTACTTCCGGCCCCACACCGTGCCTGTCTGCCTGTTTGTCAGCGCGCCTTCAATCTGTGCCCGAACGCGCGCCTGAAGAGACCATCAGAGCATGGCCCGCTCAGGCCTCGTGCATGCGCTCCTCGACGACGTCCTCGCCGGCGACGAGCTTGCCGGACGCGCCCGCCCCCAGCTGCTCCATCGCCAGGCGGCCCACCATCTGCTGGTTCGTCGTCGTGCGCTGCGAACGCGCACCCGACAGGAAACTGAAGAACCAATTCACCAGCGTGCCCACCTGCGACTTAAAGCCGACGATGTACAGCAGATGCAGGAAACACCAGGCCACCCACGCGGTGAAGCCCGTCATCTTCGTGTTGCCCATCTTCACGACCGCCTTGAAACGCGCGATCGTCGCCATCGACCCCTTATCGAAGTAGGAGAACTCCGTCGCCTTCGGCTTGCGGCCCGCCAGGCGCGCCGCCACCGTGTCGGCGGCGAAGCGCGCCGACTGGATGGCGCCCTGCGCGACGCCGGGCACGCCCGGGAACGCCATCATGTCACCCAGCACGAAAATCTCGGGGTGACCCGGCAGAGTCAGGTCCTTGTTGACGCTCACGCGGCCCGCGCGGTCCACCTCGGCGCCCGTCGCCTCGCCCAGGACCCGGCCCAGCGGGCTCGCGGACACACCCGCGGCCCACACCTTGCACACGGACTCGATCCGCTCCTCCTCGCCGGACTCGTACTTCAGCGTCACGCCCTCGGCGTCCACGTCGGTGACGAAGGCGTTCATCTTCATCTCGACACCCAGCTTCGTCAGCGCCTCCTCGGTCTTATGGCCGAGCTTCTCGCCGAACGGGGGGAGTGGATGAGCTGCGCCGTCCACCAGGATGACGCGCGCCTTCGTCGGATCGATGTTGCGGAACTCGCCTTTCAGCGTGTGAGAGGCGAGCTCGCGGATCTGTCCCGCCATCTCGACGCCCGTCGGGCCCGCGCCCACAACAACGAAGGTGAGGAGCTTGCCCACCAGAGCAGGATCGGTCTCGATTTCGGCCAGCTCGAACGCGCCGAAAATACGCGCGCGCAGCTCGAGCGCGTCATCGATCGTCTTCATGCCCGGCGCGAACACCGCGAAGTGGTCGTTGCCGAAGTAGGACTGGCCCGCGCCCGCCGCGACGATCAGCGTGTCGTACTCGGTGCGCTCGTACTTGTTGTGGTTGCGCCACTTCACGACGCGAGCCTCGACGTCGATCTCCTCGACGAGAGCCTGCAAGACCGTGACGTTCTTCTGGCGGCGCAGGATCTCGCGCGTGGTGGGGGCGATGTCGCCCTCGGAGAGGATACCCGTGGCCACCTGGTAGAGCAGAGGTTGGAACAGGTGGTGCGACGTGCGGGCCAGGATGGTGATGTCGGCGTCTGCCTTCTTCAGTCGGCGAGCAGCCGTCAGGCCAGCGAAACCGGAGCCAATAATGACGATGCGATGGCGGGGCATAAGACTCTCCTTTGATAAAGCAAGGCTAATCTTACCTAAATACGGTGCGCATAAAGTGTGAAGTCTCACGCACCCGTCTCTAGCGTTCCGACGCCGAGAACAGCTCCGCCGCCGCGAGAGGATCGGGCTTGCCCGTCGCCGTCGTCGGCAACTCGTCCACGACCACGATCCGCCGCACCTTCTCCCACGGCGCTAAGGCCTCGCGCAGGGCCTCCGACAGCGCGTCGGCGCTCATCGACGAGGCCTGGGCACGGCCCTTGGGAGAAGGCACGATGAGCGCGGCGACGATCTGCCCCCAGCGCTCGTCCGGCAGCCCCACGACGAGGGCATCGGACACCGTGTCCAGGGTTCGTAGCGCGCGCTCGACGCTCGGGGGAGCCACCAGCTCACCGGCCGTGTTGATCATGCGGTGGGCGCGTCCCACCATGTGCAGCCAGCCGTTCGCGTCCCTCGTCGCCAGGTCGCCGGTGCGCAGCCACTCCTCGCCGCGCACGACGCCGGGTCCGCGCACCCAGATCTCGCCCATCTCGCCGACGCCCGCCTCGCGCTCGGGGGTGGCCATCACCCGCAGGTCCACGTAGGGGAACGGAACGCCCAGTGATCCGGCGGGCGCGCCGCACTGCGGCGACGCAACCGTTCCGGCCCCCGACGTCTCCGTCATGCCCCACACGTGGATGGGAGACAGGCCCACGCGACGCATCGCCTCCGCCAGATCCGCCGTCATCGCGTCCCCGCCGATCAGCGGGCGCGTCCACGAGGACAGATCGCCGCCGCCACGCTCATGTTCGTCAAGCAACGCACGCACAATCGCGGGCACGGCGAACATCATCGTGATCCCGTATCGCTCGATCGCGTCGATGACGCCGCGCGCGTCGAAGGAGCCTGGGAAACCGAGCGTGACCAGCGTCCCGCCGTGCGTCCACACGTCCATCGACGTGCCGTTGAAGCCTCCGATGTGGCTGGCGGGCGCGCACACGCCCACGACCGACGAGGTCGGTGCGTAGTCGAAGCCCTCGCGGAAATTCGTCGACCCCCACCACATGACCTCGTGGGTCAGCTCGACGGGACGCGGCGTGCCCGTCGACCCGGAGGTGAACAGGACGGCCGCCAGCTCATCTCCGCAGCGCGCGGGCGCGGTGCTCATCGGCGCCGCGCGATCCACCCAGGCAGCCAGGTCACCAAACGACGCCCGGCGCGCGCCCGCGGATGCCAGGGCGAGCGCAGTGGGGGAGGAGGCCTCGTCGTGGAACACCCACGAGACGTCCGCCTGTTCGCACATCGACGCGAGCGCGGAGGCAGGCATGCGCGGGGAGAGCGGAACCGTCACCGCGCGCAGCCACGAGGCCGCCACGTGCACGATGTAGTGCCACGGCGAGTTCGCGCCGACGACGGCGATGCGCGTGCCCTCGCCGATGCCCGCCTCCGCGAAGGCGCGAGCCAGGCGAGCGACCGTATCGGCGGCCTCGCGCACGCTCCACTCCTGGCCCGTCACCGCGTCGACCAGGGAGAGCCGCTCGGGGTGGCGGCGCGCGGCGGCCAGGAGGGCCCGGGTGGGCGAATAGTCGGGGGTCACGAGGCCGAGGCGGCCTTCGCGGCTGCCATGGCCGCGTGACGCTCCGAGCGCTCCTTCAGGCGCGCCAGGACCGAACCGGCCTCCTGGAGCGTCGAACCGGAATTGGCGATGTGGCGCAGCTGCTCGGGGATCTCAAAGCCGCGGGCACGCATGCCCTTGGCCCACAGCAGGCCTGCACGGTAGGAGGAACGCACGAGGGGCCCGGCCATGACACCGGCGAAGCCTATCTCCTCGGCCTCAGCGGCCAGCTCCACGAACTCCTCCGGGTGCACCCAGCGGTCGATCGGGTGATGCAGGGGAGAAGGACGCAGGTACTGCGTGAGCGTCAGCAGGTCACAGCCCGACTCGTGCAGGTCGCGCATGGCGGCGCTGACTTCCTCGCGCGTCTCGCCCATGCCCAGGATCAGATTCGACTTGGTGACCATGCCGCCGTCGTGGGCGCGCTTGATCATCGCGAGCGAGCGATCGTAGTTGAAGGCGGGACGTATCTTCTTGAAGATGCGTGGCACCGTCTCCAGGTTGTGCGCGAAAACCTGCGGGCCGGCCTCGATGACCATGTCGATCGACTCGGCCTGACCACGGAAGTCGTCCACGAGGAGCTCCACGCCCGTGCCCGGGTTGAGCTCGTGGATGAGGCGGCACGTCTGCGCATACAGCCACGCGGCGCCGTCGGGTAGATCGTCTCGGGTCACGCCCGTGATCGTCACGTAGCGCAGGTCCAGGTCACGCACCGACTCGGCGATGCGGCGGGGCTCGTCCTTGTCGTACTCCGTGGGACGCCCCGTCGCGATGTCACAGAAGTCGCAGCGGCGCGTGCACAGGGCTCCGCCGAGCAGGAACGTCGCCTCGCGGTCCTGCCAGCACTCGTAGATGTTGGGGCACCCCGCCTCGGCACACACCGTGTGCAGGCCCTTCGCGTGGGAAAGTGAACGCATGTCCTGGTAGTTCTCGCCGGCTTTCGCGGTCGTGCGAATCCACTCCGGCTTCTTCTCGATCGGCGTTTGCGAGTTACGCACCTCGATGCGCAGGAGCTTGCGTCCTTCGGGATCAGGCAGGGTACTCATAGGGGTGACCTCGTCGTGTAGGAAACGGAAGCGGGCTGGGTGGCCAGGCACGGGGAGATGTGCTCCACCATGCGCGGGATGAGCTGCGTCGCGACCTCGGCAACGGTTGTGTGGATGCCCTCCCAGGACAGGGAGGTCACGTCCGCGTCGGTCAGGCCGCAGGGAATAATGCCTTCGAACGCGTGGGCGCGGTCAATGTCGACGTTCAAGGCGACGCCGTGCAGAGTTGCCCCGCGCGCGACCTTTAAACCAATCGCGCAGATCTTGCGGTCGCGGCGCCCCTCCTCGGTCAGCCACACGCCCGCGCGCCCCGCGACGCGATGCACCGGCAGTCCCCACGCCTCGCGCACCGTGTCGATGACCGAGGCCTCGACCGCGCGGATCCACTGGACGAGATCGACGGGTTCCTTCAGGCGCACGACGGGGTAGACGACGAGCTGACCCGGCCCGTGCCAGGTCGCCGACCCCGCGCGATCCGTGCGGATCACCGGGATCCTCGCGGAGGGAATATCCTGCGGCTTCGTGTGGCGTCCAGCCGTCCACGTGGGCGCGAACTGAGAAACGATCAGCGTGTCCTCGCCGCCTGCGAGGACGTCCTCGTGCAGGGAGCGCTGGAGCGCGTCAACCCGCGAATAATCGACCAACCCATGGTCGAGAAGACTCAAAATCTGCACGGATGTGATCATAGTCGCGGGCATGGTCCCTTGCTTGTTGGGGGTCCGGTATGCTTAGCGCATGCGATTGTCCTCTCATTCTTCCGAACCCGACGCCCACGACTGTGCCCAAGCCTCGTGGCGTGTCCGCGACGTGATGGCCCTCATGGAGTCCTGGTACCCGCAGGCCACCGCGCAGCCCTGGGATCGTGTCGGCCTCATCGTCGGCGACCCCGACGCCCCGGTGCGCTCACTCCTCCTCGCCCTCGACCCCACCGCTGCCATCGCCGAGCAGGCCGTCGCCGGGCCGGCCGGGGACGGGCAGCCCTACGACATGGTGATCACGCACCACCCGCTACTCCTTCGCGGTGCCTCCTTCCTGCCGGTCACGGACCCCAAGGGAGCGGTCGTGACACGGCTGATCCGTGCCGGCATCTCCCTCTTTAACGCGCACACGAACGCCGACGTCGCCTGCGAGGGCGTCGCGACGGCCCTCGCCGACCTGGTCGGCCTGCGTGACACCGTCCCGCTCGAACCCTGCGGGACGGACGCCGAGGGACACGACATCGGCCTGGGCCGCGTCGGGACCGTCGAACCCGCGACGCTGGGAGCCTTCGCCGACCACGTCGCCTCCGTGCTCCCCGCCGGTCCCACGTGTCTCCTCGTCGGAGGGGACGAGGCCATGGCAGTGCGTCGGGTCGCCGTCCTGGGTGGCGCGGGGGACAGTGCACTGGACGCGGCGCGCGCCGCCGACGTCGACGTGTACCTGACTGCCGACCTGCGCCACCACCCGGCCTCCGAGCACCTCGAGGGTGGTTCCCCCGCGCTGCTGTGCGGCTCCCACTGGGCCACAGAGTCCCCGTGGTTGCCCGTCCTCGCACGAAAGCTTCGTGAGGCCGCACGCAGCGCCAATGTGGAACTTCGCGTCGAAGTCTCTACGATTGTCACCGAGCCATGGACCAGCCACCGAGTCACTCAGGGAGAACTAGCGTGAAAGCGACGCACACCGACCAGCTCGACCTTCTCGAGCTGCAGAAGCTTGACCAGAAGGAATCGGCGCTGCGCCATAAGCGCGACTCTCACCCCGCCCACGCGACCGTTCGCGAATTCGCGGGCCGCATCGCCGATCTGAAACGTGCTGCGATCAGTCAGAACGCCCTCATTGCGGACAGTGGCCGCGAGGTTGCGCGCATCGAGGACGAGATCGCCAAAGTTTCCGAGCGCCGTAAGCGCCAGCAGGGTCGCATCGACGCCAACCAGGTACCCCTGCGTGACATCTCCGCCATGGAACACGAGATCGCGCAAATGGACCGCCGCCTGGCCAAGCTCGAAAACGACCAGGTGGAAGCTGAGGAACGCATTGAGACCGCCCAGACCGCGCAGGAGAAGATGAAGGTCGAGGCCCAAGCCATCGCCGACGACATCGAGCGGCTTAAAGCCGAATTTGAAGCAGATGTCGCCGAAGCTGACGATGAGCTTCGGCGCGTCATTGCGGCCCGCCGGGAGCTGGTCGAGCGTCTGCCGCACGCACTCTTGGAGGAATACGAGGAGGCGCGTCGCCTCAATGGTGCACTGGCGGTTATTGAAGTGCGCGACGGCTATGGCATCGGCGTTGCCGCCGACCTGAGTCCCATGGAGCTTGAGCGAATCCGCTTGACCCCCGCCGACGAACTCTACTTGACCGAGGACACTTCCCAAATCGTCGTAAGAACGTCGGCGAACACGCCCCGCTGAGGACGAGGACACGGATGACGTCGTCCATGCGCGACCAAACGTATGTTTAGCCTGCGTCGTGGGTTCCCCGGCCAGATACCGCCCCGCAGGTTTCCAGCACAGCTCGGCGGTTAATTGGTCACCAACGTGAGCGCGCGTGTCGTACCGCCGTCTTTTGTTTTCTTCTCAGCGCCGAATTCGACGTCCGTGACGCGGTGTTCGCCCCCGCGAGCATCGCGCAACGTCACGGAATGAGCAGCGTCCGTCAGTTGCTGTTCACATTCGACAGTGTCGGCAGCTGCGTAGCCGCCCGAGGCCAGGAGCCTGCCCGTGACAGCACCCCTCCAGCGCTTCGCGTCATGAGAGACGACTCTCCTCTTCCCGCCTGCTTCACGCACGACGCGCAGCTCCCACACGCGTGCCCAGGGAGCCTTGCATGCCGCCCGGTAGGGACCCGAGCGCGCGTCGAGGACGACCTGCCCCGAAGCCTCTTCACGCAGTGCCGCATCGAGCCGCGGTGCCCACCAGGTGGACAGTACGCCGAATCCAGGCAGAGACACGCCCATGGCTAGGCGGTGATCAGGAATGGCGTCAGTGGGGCACAGCACCCCGAAGAGACCGGAAAACACTGAGACGGCTTCCGTGCCCGTGCCCTCCCAGGCATCGGGCGCGGCAGCCGTGATCGCTTCAAAAAGAACGCCGGTGAACAGGGACGAGGCCGGGGCGCAGGGTGCACTCATGAGAGTCTCGTTCACGGAGAGGTCGATACGATCGCCGACTTTGAGTGTGCTTGCCGCCTGCGAACCTGCGCCCAGCTCGATGAGAGCGTCGGCGACCTTGCGGCGATCGGCGGTCAAACCCGGGTGAGAGAGGGACTCCAGCGACAGGGCGGACCCGACCGCGGGCGCGTTCTTCCCCTCCGACGGGGGTAACCAGATCAACATGTACTCACCCTATCGCGCGCTGGTCGCTCGGCGCGCTAGAATCAATGCGGATCTGCCGGTCGGGCGGCCGCGCGCGGAAACGCTCGAGGAACGTCCGGGCTCCGTAGGGCAGGGTGATGGCTAACAGCCATCCGGGGTAACCCGCGGGACAGTGCCACAGAAAAGAAACCACCTCCACGATTCGTGGGGGTAAGGGTGAAAAGGTGAGGTAAGAGCTCACCAGCGGCGCGGGCGACCGCGTCGGCTAGGTAAACCCCACCCGGAGCAAGATCGAGCAGCAGGCAGGGCGGCCCGCCTCACGCCTGCGGGTAGGTTGCTGGAGGCCGTCGGTAACGACGGTCCTAGATAGATGGTCGCCACCGCGTGTCCGGTAACGGCGCGAGGAACAGAACCCGGCGTATAGGCTGACAGATCCCGGAAGGACCTCGACGCACGTCGGGGTCCTTCCGTTTGCGTGCACTGTGCGCGTGTGCTCAGGCGTGCTGCGCCGCGTAGTAGGCTGCGCCGACGATGCCAGCGGTGTTCAGTAACTTCGCCGGAATCATCGGGGTCTTGAGCTTTAGGAGCGGCATGAACTTTTCGTGGTTTTCCGATACTCCGCCGCCCACAACGAACAGATCGGGATTGAGTAAGAACTCCACGTGGCTGTAGTAGCGTTGCAGACGCTGTGCCCACTGCTCCCAGTTCAGCCCCTGCAAAGTCTTCTGGCCCGAGGACGCGTTCTTTTCCGCATCGGTGCCATCGATCTCCAGGTGCCCCAGCTCCGTGTTGGTTAGCAGCATGCCGTTCACGATGATCGCCGATCCAATGCCCGTGCCCTGGGTTGTGAAGACGATAACGCCGTCACGGCCTTTCGCTGCACCATAGGCGACCTCGGCGATGCCCGCGGCATCCGCGTCGTTGAGAGCGACGACAGCTCGTCCGAGGTAACGCTGCATGAGGTCGTCAACGTTGATGTTGACCCACGACTGATCGAGGTTCGCCATGTAGGGGATGACACCGTTAAAGACAGGGGCGGGGAAAGTAACGCCGATTGGTACGCCGACCTTGACGTCGAGCTTGTCGATGACTTGACGGCAGACCGCTGCGACTGCTTCAGGAGTGGCGGGATTGGGGGTGGGGATACGAATCTGGTCGCCGATATACTCGCCGGTCTCCAGATCAACCAGCGCACCCTTCACGCCGGATCCGCCGATGTCGATGCCGCAAGCGACCTGAACCATGACCCCTCCTCGGGTAATGCGTACCTTTTTGAACGCGGGCCCCTGGGGCCCGACGTATCTAAATTGTAACGGACGCCACCGCAAAAAGAACAATCCGTTAACGATATGAGCGCGGCCCGCCTCATATCGTGAGAAAACGAGGCGGGCCGTGGGGGAGTGGTACTCAGGGAAGGGTCAGGATCTCGGCCCCGTCCTCGGTCACGACGATCGTGTGCTCGAACTGCGCGGTGCGCGAGCGGTCGGCGGTCACGATCGTCCAATCGTCGTCCCAGCGCTCCCACTCGACGGTGCCCAGCGTCAGCATGGGCTCGATCGTGAAGACCATCCCGACCTCCATGACCGTGTCGTAGGCGGGGGCCGCGTCGTAATGGGGGACGATGAGGCCCGAGTGGAAGGCCTCGCCGACACCGTGGCCCGTGTAATCGCGCACGACCCCGTAGTCGAATCGTTTCGCGTATGCCTCGATGACGCGCCCGATCACGTTGATTTCGCGGCCCGGACCCACGGCCTTGATGCCGCGCATCATCGCGTTCTTGGTGCGCTCGATGAGCAGGTGGGACTCTTCGTCGACCGTGCCGACCTCGAACATGGCGCAGGTGTCGCCGTGGACGCCGTCCTTGTAGGCCGTGATGTCGATGTTGATGATGTCGCCGTCTTCGAGCGGGCGGTCGTCGGGGATGCCGTGGCAGATGACCTCGTTGATCGAGGAACAGATGGACTTGGGGAAGCCCATGTAGCCCAAGCATGAGGGGTAGGCGTCGTGGGCGAGCAGGTACTCGTGACCGATGCGGTCCAGCTCGTCGGTGGTCACGCCCGGCGCGATGGCGGCGCCCACGGCCTCGATGGCGCCCGCGGCGATGCGCCCGGCCTCGCGGATTTTCGCGATCGTCTCGGGGCTCTTGATGTCCGAGGTCGTGACGCGCTCGGGGCCGTCGTGGAACATGTATTCGGGGCGCGCGATGTGCTCAGGCACGGCGCGTCGGGCCGAGACACGTCCGGGCTTCAGCGTGCCCAGGGGTGCACGGCGTGCCAGCGGTGATGCTTCCATGGTTGCTTTCTCCTGTTTAGGTGTCGCGGTCAGGCGTTTTTGTAGTTCTCGGGTCCGGGGAAGGTACGTTCGCGTACCGCCTCGACGTAGTCGGAGGCGGCCTCGTGTAGGGCTGCTCCGAGCGTCCCGAACGTGCGTACAAATGAGGGCGTCCAGTCGGAGTAACCGGCCATGTCGGACCAGACCAGGACCTGGCCGTCTGTGTTCGGGCCGGCGCCAATGCCGATTGTCGCGATAGATAATGTGCGCGTCAGCTCGGTGGCGATGGCTGCCGGCACCATTTCGAAGACAACGGCGAAAGCTCCGGCCTCCTGGACCGCGAGCGAGTCTCGTCGCAGTTGATCGGCTCCGTCTCCTCGGCCCTGCATACGCGGCCCACCCAGTGTGTTTTCGGACTGCGGCGTGTAACCCAGGTGGGCGCACACGGGGATGCCGGCGTCGGTCAGTGCGGAGATGATGTGCGCGCGTGCTTCGCCGCCCTCGAGCTTGACCGCGTGGGCGCCGGCCTTCATGAGGCGGGTGGCCGAGGCAAAGGCATGCTCGGGGGAGTCCTCGTAGGTGCCGAAGGGTAGATCTGCGACGATCATTGCGCGCGAGGTCGAACGGGCCACTGCGCCCGTGGCGCGTTCCATATCTTCAAGAGTGACGGGAAGGGTGGATGAGTGTCCCAGGATGACGTTGCCCAGCGAGTCGCCGATGAGAAGCATGTCGACGCCGGCAGCTTCGAGGATCGGTGCGGTGAGTGCATCGTAGGCTGTGAGCATGGTCAACGGGATGCCCTCGGCCTTGGCTCGCGCAATGTGCTGGATGCGCACTCGGCGGGCGTTGAACAGGGGGGAGGCGGAGGACGAGGTGGGAGCCGATCCGTCAGGATTCGTGATGTGAGACATGGACTTCCTGTCATGAGACAACGGGTGGCGCTGACGCGCATTCACGGCTTCCAGGGTAGCGCGGTGGCGAACCCAGTGAGCTGTGAGGATAGGCGAACAGGTAGGATGGAGGGCGGTGCGCGTGGTGCGCGCAGTAATGACCCCAGTAGGAAAGAAGGAAGCAGGACATGGCTGGCATTGCCCCTGACCTTGATCCTCTTGACGAGGCCGCCGTCGACGCGGTTCGCGCCCAGGGCCTCGTCGATATTGAAGAAGCCGATTCGCTGGACGCTCTCAAGACCGTCCGCGCTGCGCTTCTCGGAGATCAAGCACCGCTCGTGAGCGCGAACCGTACGATCGGTTCACTAGAGCCCTCCCAGCGTGGTCTGGCTGGCAGGAACCTTGGGCAGGCGCGCAAGGCGTTGACCGAGGCGCTCGAGGCCCGCAAGGAGGTTCTCGCCGCCGAGCACGAGGCCCGCATGCTCCTCGAGGAATCCGTGGATGTCACGGTTCCCACGCGT
Organism: Actinomyces bouchesdurhonensis; assembly: GCF_963540955.1. NCBI lineage: Bacteria > Bacillati > Actinomycetota > Actinomycetes > Actinomycetales > Actinomycetaceae > Actinomyces > Actinomyces bouchesdurhonensis. Next base: position 10,403 of record NZ_CAUTSL010000042.1, on the reverse strand, counting down.
CGGCGTCCCGCCGGTGCCCGTCATCCCCTGGAGACGCTCATGGAAGAGGTCGCTGACTTCTTTGTCGCCATGGGCTGGGACATTGCTGAAGGCCCCGAGATTGAACACGAATGGTTTAACTTTGACTCGCTGAACTTTGATATTGACCACCCTGCTCGTCAGATGCAGGACACCCTCTACATTGACGGCCGCAGCGTGGGCGGTGAGAAGGAGGAGGACGGCCACCTGGTGATGCGCACGCACACGTCCCCCGTGCAGTCCCACTCGATGCTGGCCCGCGGCGTGCCGCTGTACGTGGCGTGCCCGGGCAAGGTGTTCCGCTCCGACGCGCTAGACGCGACGCACACGCCGGTGTTCCACCAGGTTGAGGGCCTCGCGGTCGACAAGGACCTGACGATGGCGCACCTGAAGGGTGTGTTGGACCACTTCGCCAAGGCCATGTTCGGCCCCGAGGCGAAGACCCGCCTGCGTCCCTCCTATTTTCCCTTCACTGAACCCAGTGCCGAAATGGACCTGTGGTTCCCGCAAAAGAAGGGTGGTCCTGGCTGGATCGAGTGGGGTGGCTGCGGCATGGTCAACCCCAACGTTCTGCGAGCCAACGGCATCGATCCTGAGGTCTACTCGGGCTTCGCGTTCGGTATGGGGATCGAACGCACGCTGATGCTGCGTCACGGCATCGCTGACATGCACGACATTGTCGAGGGAGACGTCCGTTTCTCCCAGCAGTTCGGCATTAATGGAAGGGGAAACTGACATGCCTATGGTTCCGCTGAGCTGGCTGGCCGAGCACGTCGACATCGTCGACGGCACGAACGCGCAGGCCCTTGCTGCTGCCCTGGTCAAGGTCGGTCTCGAGGAAGAAGAGATCCACCCCGCTCGCGTCATCGGCCCCCTCGTCGTGGGCCGCGTTCTGACGCGGGTGGAGGAGACCGCCTCGAACGGGAAGACTGTTAATTACTGCCGTGTGGATGTCGGCGAGTACAACGATGCCCCCGGCACGGGTAAGGAGCCTTCGGAGCTGCCCAGCCGTGGCATCATCTGCGGCGCGCACAACTTCGACGTGGGCGACCTGGTGGTCGTCTCGCTGCCGGGAGCCGTGCTGCCGGGCGACTTCCAGATCGCCGCGCGCAAGACCTACGGTCACGTCTCCGACGGCATGATCTGCTCCGCGCGCGAGCTGGGCCTGGGCGAGGACCACAGTGGCATCATCGTCCTGCCGCAGTACTTCCCGGATCGTGAGATCCCCGCGGTGGGCACCGACATCGTGTCCTGGCTCGGCCTGGGAGAGGAAATCCTGGAGATCAACGTGACTCCGGACCGCGGCTACTGTTTCTCGATGCGCGGCATCGCACGCGAGTACTCCCACTCGACGGGCTCGGCCTTCCGCGACCCGGGCCTGCCCGGCGTCGTTGCAGCCGAGCCGCCTGCACCCAATGCCGACGGCTTCCCCGTCGTCTTCTCCGACGATGCGCCGATCCGTGGGCGAGCGGGCGTCGACCGTTTTGTGGCCCGCATTGTTCGCGGTACGAACCCCGCCGCCCCCACCCCGCGGTGGATGGTGGAGCGCCTCGAGGCCGCCGGTATGCGCTCCCTGTCGCTGCCCGTCGACATCACGAACTACGTCATGCTCGACCTGGGGCAGCCGATGCACGCCTACGACCTGGGAGCGCTCGCGTCTCCTATCGTCGTGCGTCGTGCCCGCGCGGGCGAATCCCTCGTGACCCTGGACGAGGAGAAGCGCGAGCTGGATCCCCAGGATCTGCTCATCACCGATTCACCCCAGGGCGAGGGTTCTCGCATCATCGGCATCGCCGGTGTCATGGGCGGCGCCTACTCTGAGGTTGCGAAGGATACCACGGACATCCTGTTCGAGGCCGCTCACTTCGATGCCGTCTCGATTGCACGCAGTGCCCGCCGCCACAAGCTTCACTCCGAGTCCTCGAAGCGTTTCGAGCGTGGAAGCGATCCGGCTCTGCCTCAGGTCGCCGCACAGCGTGCCGTTGAACTGCTGGTTGAGTACGGCGGTGGCACGATCGATATGGGAGTGACTGACGTGGACGAGCGTCAGGGTGCGACCGTCATTTCGCTGCCCGTGGGTGAAGTGAAGCGCCTCACCGGTGTCGAGCACGGCCCCGAGCGCATCGCGGAGCTGCTGACCACGGTTGGCTGCCGTGTTGAGGGTCCTTGTGATGGTCTCTTCACGGTGACGGCGCCCTCGTGGCGCCCCGATTTGACGGCGCCCGCCGACCTGGTTGAAGAGGTCGCACGTCTCGATGGCTATGACAACATCCCCGTTGTTATGCCCACCGTCCCAGCGGGTCACGGCCTGACAACAGCACAGAAGGCTCGTCGCCTCGCCGCGTCGGCGCTGGCACAGGGCGGCCTTGTTGAGGTTGAGTCCTACCCCTTCGTATCCGATACGTGGGACCGTCAGGGTATTCCCGCTTCCGATCCGCGCCGTGAGGCCTTGCGTCTGCGTAACCCAATGGCGGACGATGCACCTTGGCTGCGTACCTCGGTGCTCGACACGCTGCTAGATGTCGCTGGCCGCAATGTTTCACGCTCCAATGCGGACGTCGCTGTCTTCGAAATCGCCAAGGTTGCCCGACCCCACGGAACCGTTCCCTCGCTGCTTCCCGGGGCGAAGGAGCGCCCCTCCGACGAGGTGCTCGCAGCGCTCGAGGCAGGCATCCCCGCCCAGCCGTGGCACATCGGTGGTCTTCTCACCGGCGCGGCAGAAGCTACGGGCGTCCTGTCCTCGCCTCGTGCCTACGACTGGGCTGATGCTCTCGAATACGTTCGCCGCGTCGCCTCCGATCTTGGTGTGCGCGTCGAGGTGACACGCGCGTGGGTGGATCACGTGTCCGCCCACAAGGGTGCTCCGATGCCTGCGCCTGCAACTGATCCTGCGGATGTTGCCCCCTTCCACCCGGGTCGCGTTGCCCGCGTCTTTGTGCGTGCCGGACGCGATCTGGTGGACGTGGCGCTGGCCGGCGAGCTCTCGCCTTCGGCCTGCCGTGCCTTCGGCCTGCCGGCGCGCTCCTGTGCTTTCGAGATTGACGTGGACGCGCTGATTGCGCACATGAGTGTCGATCCGATCCAGGTCAAGGCCGTCTCGACGTTCCCGCTGGCCAAGGAAGACATCGCGCTGGTCGTCCCGTCGGATATTCCGGCAGCGCGGGTCGAACAGATCGTTCGTCAGGGCGCTGGTCCCCTCGCCGAGTCTGTCACCCTCTTTGACATCTACGAGGGCGACCAAGTGCCCGACGGCTATCGTTCGCTTGCCTTCGCCCTGCGTTTGCGCGCTGCCGATCACACGTTGACCGCTAAAGAATCCGAGGCTGTCCGCAAGAAGGTGGTCACTAAGGCTGCCAAGGTGCTTGGAGCCTCGCTGCGCGCCTGACGACGCCGCACGAAGGCCGGTCGAATCTCACTGTGGTCCCCCACTCATTTGGGGCGTTGCGCCTGCTGATTCGACCGGCCTTCGCTTTAGTATGTGGCTATGCACATCCTTGTAACTGCAGCATCCAAGCATGGGGCGACGGATGAGGTCGCCGACGCGATTGCCAAACGCATCGAAGCGAGTGGCATCACCGTTGATCGTCTCGCACCCGCCGATGTCACCTCGGTTGCGGACTACGACGCCGTGATTGTTGGCTCCGCCACGTATATTCTCCAGTGGATGCCCGAGGCGCACGACTTCATGGAACGCTTCAAGGACCAGCTCCCTGTCGGGCAGGTGTGGGCTTTTTCGGTCGGCATGAACGGTGTCCCCAAGCATTCCAAGCAGGACGGCTCTCGCGTCGGCCCGCTGTTGACGCACGTGAAGTGTCGTGAGCTGCGTACTTTCCCGGGCCGTTACAAGCCATCGCTTCTCTCACTGCGCGAGCGTTCCGTCGCCCGTCTGGCTGGCGTTGTCGAGGGTGACTTCCGTGACTGGGAGGCCATTGAGCGGTGGGCCGATGAGATTGTTGATGCTCTGAAGGGCTGACAGCATCGTTTATGAGGTGCACAGAGCACGCCTCTCATCCGCTTGTGCAAACATATGCATGAATATGTATAATCATGCATATGAGTTCAGTAGCCGCGTTCCCGAGCACAAAGAGCGCCAGGCATGAGATGATCCGTGACCTCCTTGCCTCCAAATCCATCGGAAGCCAGGAAGCACTCCGCTCGCGCTTGGCGGAGCGAGGCATCGATGTCACGCAGACGACTCTCTCGCGCGACCTCATGGACCTGCGGGCAACAAAAGTACGTAACGCCTCCGGTGCGCTCATCTACACGGTGCCCGACCATGACGGCGGCGCGACCCACGACGCCGAAGCCGCACATGTGCGGCTTGCACGGTGGTGCCAGCTACTCCTCGTCACCTCCGTCAAGGTCGACAACCAGCTTGTGCTGCGCACCCAGGTCGGCGCAGCTAACCTGCTTGCCTCCTCCATCGACGCTGTCCGGCGAGAAGAAGTCGCAGGAACGATCGCCGGCGACGACACCATCTTGGTCATCTGCCGCTCCGAACAGGACGCCGCCACCATGGAACGCGTGCTCCTCGCCCTCGCGGAACCCGGTGCTCTCCCCGACAACTAGCCCCGGCCTCGTCCGCACGAGCGGGCACACGAACCCACGAAAAATACCCCCGGAAGGAACCCACATGTCGAGCAAAGACCGCGTTGTCCTAGCCTACTCAGGAGGCCTGGATACCTCCGTCGCCATCGGATGGATCGGAGAACAGACCGGCCGCGAGGTCGTCGCTGTTGCCGTCGACGTTGGCCAGGGTGGCGAGGATCTTGAGGTCATCCGTCAGCGAGCGCTCGACTGTGGCGCTGTGGAAGCGTACGTCGCTGACGCCCGCGATGAATTCGCAAACGAATACTGCATGCCCGCGCTGAAGGCCAACGCGCTCTACGAGGGTAAATACCCTCTTGTTTCCGCGCTCTCACGCCCCGTCATCACCAAACACCTGGTCAAGGCGGCCCGCGAATTTGGTGCATCCACCGTCGCTCACGGCTGCACCGGCAAGGGAAACGATCAGGTTCGCTTCGAGGTCTCGATCACGTCGATGGCCCCCGACATGGACTGCATCTCCCCGGTGCGCGACCTTGCCCTGACCCGCGACGTCGCCATCGAGTACGCCGAGAAACATAACTTGCCGATCGAAACCACGAAGCATAACCCCTTCTCGATCGACCAGAACGTGTGGGGCCGAGCCATCGAGACCGGCTTCCTCGAGGACCTGTGGAACGCTCCCACCAAGGACGTCTACGTCTACACCGACGACCCGACCTACCCACCGCTGCCCGACGAGGTTGTCATCACTTTCGATAAGGGCATCCCCGTCGCCATCGACGGACGCCCGGTCACCCCGCTTGAGGCGATCCAGGAGATGAACCGCCGCGCCGGCGCCCAGGGCATCGGTCGCATTGACATGGTCGAGGACCGCCTCGTGGGCATCAAATCCCGCGAAATCTACGAGGCGCCCGGCGCAGTCGCTCTCATCGAGGCTCACCAGGCCCTCGAATCCATCACCCTAGAGCGCATGCAGCACCGCTACAAGCGCCAGCTCGAGCAAACCTGGGGTGAACTCGTCTACGAGGCCCAGTGGTATTCGCCACTGAAGAAGTCGATGGATGCTTTCATCGAGCACACGCAAAGCTACGTGAGCGGCGACATCCGTATGATCCTGCACGGTGGTCGCGCCACCGTCAATGGCCGCCGCTCGGAGTCCTCTCTGTACGACTTCAACCTCGCGACCTACGAGACGGGCGATACCTTCGACCAGTCTTCCTCGCGCGGATTCATCGACATCTACGGTCTGCAGTCCAAGCTTGCGGCGGCGCGCGACGTTCGTTTCGGTGTCAATATGGGGTACTGAGTACTTATTGAGGGTTCTCTCACAGGGAATGTCTCAGTTGGGTTTCAAGAGGCGGGAGCGTCGGCGAGGGCGCTCCCGCCTCGCTTACTGTGTCGTATATGACGTACGAAGCGAGCGCAGCGATCGAGGCTACCGCGGGCATCGATTCAGAACAGGCCACGCGCGAGCGGATGATGCGCTACACGGTCGCGGGCATGTTCTTTGTCGGATTCGCGGGCAAGGGCATTCGCGGAATCTTCGGCGACATCGGGTCCCTCGTGCCGATGCTGATACTTCTCGTGGCTTTCGTGATTCTTTTCCGAACGTCCGGTCGTTCCCTGTCACTGCGCCGATTCCCGACGACGATCAGTTTCTTTGTTGCCTGGTGTGCACTGACTAGTGTCTGGTCGATTGATCCGCTGCTCAGTGCCCAGTATTCCGTGATGCAGATCGTGTTGACGCTCGTATCGATAGCGGTTGCCGTGGCGCTGCCCCTCACAGCCCTCGTCGAAACACTCATTCTGGCCTTTCAATGGATTATTTCCTCCTCATTCATTCTCGAGGCTGTGGTCGCTTTCGCTCACCTGGGACCTCTCGCGCCCCCGACCTTGTGGGGCAGAGGCCACCTTCCAGCGTCCTCATACTGGGTGGACGGTCGATTGCTGGAGGGAGGGCCGATCCAGGGTTTTCCTGGAAACCGCAACCCTCTGGCGTTTGTTGCGCTTCTCCTGGCAGTGTGCCTGGTGTTGCGCTACATGCAGACGCGGCGGGCCCTCCCATCGACGCTCGTGTGGCTCGCTGCATGCGGGGCAACAATGTTGCTGACCCAGTCCGCGACGGTGGCCCTGTCGACCGCAGGTTGTTTCATCGTCATCGCGGGCCTGGTCGTCCAACGCCGAGTGCCCGTGCACATGCGCTTGAAGGTCGTCGCAATCTTCGCTGGCATGGGTGTGGTTGCAGGCATCGGCGCGTTCTTTGCGCGGCATTGGATCGCTGATTCCTTCGGACGCAGCCCCGATATGAGCGGACGCTCAGTCATCTGGCACGCCGCAGAACCCCTCGTTGTCGAGCGCCCGATCGGCGGCTGGGGCTGGTTTATCGGTTGGCCGACGTGGCTCGACCCCTTCGCTGGCTTGGTCGTGCGCGAGGATGGAACCTCGACGAACCAGGCACATAACGTCTTCGTGGAGGCAGCGCTGACGACAGGCGTCGTCGGTGCATTCCTCGTGAGTGCTGCGATCATCTGGACCCTGTACCGAGTCGTCAAGGTGGCGGTTGCCCACATCGACGACAACCTGTGGGATGTTATCCCCGCGGTTCTCATGATCGCGATGTTCATCCAATCCTTCACCGAGTCCCGCCTGCTGTTCGAAGGCAACTGGATGCTCTTTGTCATTATCGCGACCTGGGTGAAGGTGCGTGGAGAAGTACCCGTAGTGTGGCCGTCGGCGGCCCGCCAGTATCTCGAATACTCTTGAGTCATAGCTGTATTTCCGTTGTTGATCCTGGGAGGTCCACCATGTCGCAGTCCGAAACGCACGTGTCCCTGTGGGGTGGCCGCTTCACTGGCGGCCCATCGCAGGCGCTTGCTGCCCTGAGCGTGTCAACCCATTTCGATTTCCGTCTCGCCCACGTCGACATCGCCGGGTCGCACGCGCACGCTGACGAGCTGCACCGCGTCGGCCTTCTGACCGACCAGGAGTGCGCGGACATGCACGATGCCCTCGCCAGGCTCGATGCTGACGTTACGTCCGGAGGATTCGTGCCTAGCCCCGACGATGAGGACGTTCACACGGCGCTCGAGCGCGGTCTCATCGACCGTGCTGGAGCGACTTTGGGCGGCAAACTGCGTGCGGGTCGCTCGCGTAATGATCAAATCGCGACCCTTATCCGCGTGTACCTGCGTCAGGAGGCGCGTCACCTGGCCGGGAGAATTCTCGACATTGCTAGCGCCCTCCTCGGCCAGGCCGAGCGTGCGGGAGACGCCGTCATGCCTGGACGTACCCACATGCAGCACGCGCAGCCCGTCCTCGTTGCTCACCACCTGCTGGCACATGTGTGGCCGCTCCTGCGCGACGTGGCCCGCCTGCGCGACTGGGACAAGCGCGCCGCCATCTCGCCCTACGGCTCCGGGGCTCTGGCCGGCAATACTCTCGGCATGGATCCGCGTCGCGTCGCCGCGGCTCTCGGCTTTACCGACTCCGTTGAGAACTCAATTGATGGCACCGCCGCGCGCGACGTCGTCGCCGAGTTTTCCTTCATCTGCGCCCAGATCGGCATCGACATCTCCCGCCTGTCCGAGGAGATCGTCATCTGGAACACGAAGGAGTTCGGCTACGTCACCCTCGACGATTCCTACTCGACCGGTTCCTCGATCATGCCGCAGAAGAAGAATCCGGACGTCGCCGAGCTCGCGCGCGGCAAGGCCGGTCGGCTCATCGGTGATCTCACCGGTCTCCTCGCCGTCCTCAAGGCTCTTCCTCTCGCCTACGACCGTGATCTCCAGGAGGACAAGGAGCCGGTCTTCGACCAGATCGATACCCTCGACGTTCTGTGCCCCGCCGTCGCCGGCATGATCGACACGATGACCATCCACCTCGAGCGCCTCGCTGAGCTGGCTCCTCAGGGCTTCTCGTTGGCCACCGACATCGCCGAATGGCTCGTCAAGCGCGGGGTTCCCTTCCGCGATGCCCACGAGATCTCGGGCGCCTGCGTGCGCCTCGCCGAAGCCAGGGGAGTGGAACTCGCCGACCTGACGGACGCCGAACTCGCCCAGGCCTCGTCCCACCTCGACCCCGAGGTACGCTCCGTGCTCACTGTCGAGGGATCGGTCGGCGCCCGCCTCGGCCGCGGCGGCACCGCCCCCGTGCGTGTCGCGGAACAGCTCGACGAGGCCAAGGATCGACTCGCGGACGCCCGTGGCTGGGCGGCCGCTGCGTTGCGCTAACGCCGCTGGCTGGGAAGCCGATACACTGACAACCACAACAACCAGTTAAATCCGCAAGGAAGGACAACTTTCGTGACAGACATCCTGGACGACCTGCAGTGGCGTGGGCTGATCGCGCAGCACACCGACCTCGAGGCGCTTCGCGCGCACCTGAACGCCGGACCTGTCACCTTCTATTGCGGCTACGATCCGACGGCGCCTTCCCTACACCACGGTCATCTCGTCCAGCTGATCGTCATGCGCCACCTGCAGCTCGCCGGGCACCGTCCACTCGCACTCGTGGGCGGTGCGACCGGCCAGATTGGCGACCCCCGCCAGAGCGGCGAGCGACAGCTCCAGTCGACCGAGGTTGTGCGTGGCTGGGCGGAGCGCCTACGCGCTCAGATCTCGAAGTTTTTGGACTTCGAGGGACCGGCCGCCGCAAAGATGGTAAACAACCTGGATTGGACCCAGGAGATGAGCGCCATCGACTTGCTGCGTACCGTTGGCAAGTACTTCCGCGTGGGGACCATGCTGAACAAAGACATCGTCGCACGCCGCATCGCCTCCGATGAAGGCATCTCGTACACGGAGTTCTCCTACCAGGTCCTCCAGGCCAACGACTTCCTCGAGCTGTACCGTCGCAATGGTTGCACCCTCGAGACCGGCGGCAACGACCAGTGGGGCAACATGGTGGGCGGCGTCGACCTGATCCGCAAGGTCGAAGGCGTCGACACGCACGTGATGACCACGCCGATCATCACCAAGGCCGACGGTACGAAGTTCGGCAAGTCAGAGGGCGGCGCCATCTGGCTCGACCCGGAGATGATGACCCCCTACGCGTTCTACCAGTTCTGGCTGCAGGTCGCGGACGAGGACGTCGTGCGCTTCCTGAAGATCTTCACCTTCAAGTCTCGCGAAGAGATCGAAGCGCTGGCCGTCGAGGTCGCCGAGCGTCCCCACCAGCGCGCCGCGCAGAAGGCGCTGGCCGCCTCCGTGACCGAGCTCGTGCACGGCAGGGAACAGCTTGAGCGCGTTCTGGCGGCAACCGATGCCCTCTGGGGTGGCGGTGACATCCGCGATCTTGACGAGGCCACCCTGGCCGCCGCGACCGCCGACCTTCCGCGTGCGTCTGTGACCATCGGTGAGTCAACCGTGGCGGACGCTCTCGTCGCCCTCGGTTTCGAGAAGGGCAAGACTGCGGCCCGTCGCACCATCTCTTCAGGTGGCGCCTCCGTCAACAATGTCAAGGTGGAGGATCCGGAAGCTGTCTTGAGCGAAAGTGACGTTCTTGCAGGTGGTTTGGCTCTCATTCGCAAGGGACGCAAGAATCTGGCGGTCGTTGAACTGAGCTGATTGACCCGTCGAAGAGGGCATCCGATAATCTTCGGATGCCCTCTTTTCGTTGTGTTTGGTGGGTTTGTTGTGTGTGTGGTGGGGGTCATAGTGTTTTGGGTTGACTTGTGGGTGGGGGGTGTGTAGATTATTCACCTGTCGCCGCGAGCTTGTGAGTGGGTTTGTGGTGGTGGTTCACTGCTTGGGTGGCTGGGTTTTTGGCTTGGTTGTTTGGGTGTGTGGGTGTTGTTTGTGAACTCGATAGTGTGTTTGTTTGTTTTGTTTATGCCT
>NZ_CAUTSL010000041.1:0-21700 GCF_963540955.1 Actinomyces bouchesdurhonensis | reverse complement strand
GGCACGGACGGATCCAGCTCCAGCCGCTCCCCCACGACAGGCGCGCGCTGCGCCTCGCGCTGTTCCACCCCGAACAGCGCGCACAGCTCCGACAACGCAGCCGAGGCCTCGTCGAACGTCGCCTGAGAAATCGTTTCCGGCAGACCGTGCGTGATGAACGTGCAGCGCATCCGATCCATCGACCGCAGTGCGGTCGACACACGCTCGCCGACGGGTGCCCCAACGGACAGGAGCAGCCGAATCACCGCGAGCGCGCGCGGCGTGTCCAGGAAGTTGTGCCAGGCCACCACGCTCTCCACAAGCGTCGCCTTCCCGTACACCCTCGAGTCGGCAACAACCAGCGGATCCGCGCCCCACGCAATCATCTGCGACACGTCGGCGACGGGAAAACGCTCGACGACGCCGAACAGCGCCGTCTGGTCGGAGGTGTCGCGGGCGTTAATGTCGCCTCCGCGCGCGATCAACAGCGGGATTTGATCGAGGCACCGCGACTGCACGCGCGCGTGAATCGGAGTGCGCTGATACCGGTCACGCGAGTTGATGTCCTCGCCGCGTGCCAGCAGGAAGTCCGTGATCTCCTCGGAAGCAGGGAAATGCATGAGCCTCGGCTCGTAGGCGGACCCCCGCAGGTACGCGCCGATCTCGCAGCGCGCGACCGCCTGAGCCACAGCCTCGACGTCACCGGACGCGATGATCTGCTTGATGTCCGCGGGCAGGGTCTTGCGCAGGCGCATGCCTACTCTCCTCTCTGAGCTCCTCGGGCCAGTCTAACGCGACCTACTCCCCCTCAGACGCCCCGCCACTGTGCTTCGCACGCTCCGTGAGGACGCGCTCGACAACGCGCGGCAGGCGGGCGGGGGTGTCGCGGTGGCGACGAAGCGTGAAGAACAGGCGAATGCGGGTCAGCGGCGAGACGCGCACGGATTCGGGCCAACGCGTAGCCACGTACTGCACGGCGTCGGCGACCTCGAGGCGCCGCGTCGAGTTGCCGACGCGCACCCACAGCTCGGCCTCGCCTTTGCCCTTGGGGCCCTTCAGGTACACGGGACGGGTGGACGGCGGGATCGTCACCCGGCATACCTCCTGGCGTTCGTAGCCCTCCTGGGGGTCCGAGGCCTCGGCGAAGTCGAGGAGGGGCAGCGCGGCCGCGTTGGTGCCCAGGCGCTGGCCCCACAGGTCGCGGATCCACAGCTCGAAGCGGTCGGCGTCCGGGGTCTTGAGGGTCGCGTAGTCGGGGCCCAGCCCGATGAGCCGGCCGTCGTCGTCCACGCCGATGAGGAGGGTGCCGCCGCCGGAGTTCATGAACGCGGCGACCGTCTTCGCGATGACGGTTTCCATGGCGTCGTCGCGCTTGCCGGCGCGCATGTTCCAGCGGGCGCTCGACTTGAATTCGAGGGAGTCGGATTCGCCGCGCTTGGCGACCTCGGCGATGGGGTCGAGGCCGGGGCGCGGATGCAGGTACGCGACGATCAGGGAGACGATGACGACCACGACGAGGGCCACCGCCGCGGCCACGCCGATCATCGCTGGGCGCCGCATGTCGGAGGAGGAGAAGATCCAGCCTGCGACCAGGAGGCCGCCCCACAGGCCGCCCAGGCCGGTGAGGGTCGCCGAGGCCGTGGACATCGTCATGCGCGAGGCTAGGAGGCGCCGCACGACCATACCGATCACCCAAGCCAGGACAAGAAGCAGGACCTGAATGCCCACCCACCGCAGCAGGTCGGGGTTCTGGGGTGTGGCCCCGAAGCGGGGTCCCTCGGCTGTCATCTGCGCTCCTCACGGACAAGTCGGCGGCGGGATCGGATGCAATAACCCTATCCCACCGCCGACTGCTCCTCAGCGCATCACGCCATCAGCGCAAGGACGTGTGCTTCTCAATCGAACGGGAGGCCCACACGCCCAGGATCAGGGCGAATAGGGGCACGAGAACATAGGAGCCGATGCCGATGACGTTCGGGGGGCCGTCGGTTCCCATCGTCGCCCGGTACGAGGCCCACATAATCTCTGTGGAGAAGTGGCCATCAGTCGTGACGGACAGCGGGAGGAAGAACGTGCCAACCGTGGAAAGCACCTGGTTCACGATGTACACCAGGACGAAACCGATGATGGGCGCGCCGAAGCCAAGATGGTTGAAGCGTCCTTCCGCGCCGATCGTCATGGCGGCGCAGGCCTGCACGACCCACGACATCGCAAGGATGAGCTGCGCGGCGATTATGAGGACCACGGTCAAGGTGGGCATTCCGGCCACGAGCGAACGCGGTCCGGCCGTGTAATCGGCGAGGCTAATGCCGTCGCTCCACGCGGCGGCCGAAGCGACGGCGAGGATTCCGCCGACGGCCAGTGCGAGGGCCAGAAGGCACTCGATCATGATGCGGGTGTTCTTCGCCCAGAAGACGACCTTTCCGGAGATCGGCAGGCTCATCGTGAAGTAGCCGCGCTGCCCGTAGAGGGTCTTCCAGTAGTCGGCCAGGGCCGCGATCGCGCAGGCGACCGGCGTGAGCGCGCACAGCGCGTAGGCGAGCACCGCGGTGGAGCCGCTGATCCCCGGCAGCCCCGCGGCGACGATTCCCGAGGCAACCGCGATCACAGCGATAAACGCCCCGAAGGAACGCCCGTCCACGACGGCACGCGACCGGATTTCGTAGGCAAGCAGTTTGGCGTACATCAGCGGTACTCCTTCCGGAAGATGGCGTCGAGGGAATCGCCGTGGGTGGCCCGCAGATCGTCGGCGTCGCCCTGCAGAAGGACCTGTCCGTCCTTCATGAAGAGCGCGTAGTCGACGAAGTGCTCGATGTCGGAGATGAGGTGGGTGGACATGATGAGCAGCGAGGCGGGGTCGAATTCGCGCAGGATGCCGTCGAGGATGACGTCGCGCGTCGCCGGGTCGACGCCGCTGATGGGCTCGTCGAGTAGGTACACGCGGGCGCGCCGGGACATGATGAGGCTGATCTGTAGCTTCTCCCCCATGCCCTTGCTCATCTGGCCGAGGCGGCGGTCGGTGGGCAGTCCGAAGAAGTCGACCATCGAGGCGGCCTTGTCGGTATCAAAGTCGGCGAAGAACGTGGAGTAGACGCGGATCGCGTCCGCCGCGGTCCAGTCGGTGTTCAGGAAATCGGCGTCGGGCAGGTAGGAGACGATCGCCTTGGTGGCGACGCCGGGCGCGTGCCCGTCGATGGTGACGGTTCCCTGGTAGTCGGAGAGGACTCCGGCGAGGATCTTGAGCAGCGTGGTCTTTCCGCAGCCGTTGGGGCCCATGAGGCCCACGATGTGTCCGGATTCGAGGCTCAGGTTGTAGTCGCGCAGGGCGGGGGTCGAGCGGTAGCTCTTCGTCAGGCCGGTGACCTCGACGAGGCCGGGGCCGGCCGCGCTCGCGCCTGTGGGTTGGGTGGTCATGAGAGTTGTCCTCCTGGTTTACAGGTCCGCGTTCCAGCGCTCGGTGACGAGGCTGTGGGCACCGTCGCGGTCGACGCTGAGGGCTCGGCAGGCGCGAATGAAGGCGTCGGCCGCTGCGCGCGCATCCTCCTGGCGGAGGACGCGGAGCGCAGTGTCGTCGGTGGCGACATATCGTCCGGCCGTCCGCTTGGGGACGGTGAGTCCTTCGTCGTCGAGGGCGGCAAGGGCTCGTTGGACGGTGTTGGGGTTGGTGCCGGCCTCGATGGCGAGGTCGCGGACGGAGGGGATCTTCTGGCCGGGCTTCCACGTGCCGTCAGTGATACGGGCGCGGAAGTTGTCGGCCAGCTGGATCCAGATGGGGCGGGTGTCATCGATGCGCATCGATGTGTCCCTCCTGTCTTGCTGTATTAATACACTAATACAATGACACAGTTTCCAAACTGTGTCAACCCACTAATACAGTTCAGTCACATGCTGACACACTCGCACGTTTCCAGACACGGAGAAAGGCCCGGAACCGTGCGGTTCCGGGCCTTTCCTACGCGAATGCGTCAGGCGATCGGCTCACCCTCGATGTGCCAGACCTCGCGAGCGTAGTCGGAGATCGTGCGGTCCGAGGAGAAGCGGCCGGAGCGGGAGATGTTCGCCCACACGCGCTTGTTCCAAGCCTTCTGGTCGCGATAGTCAGCGGCCATGCGGTCCTTGGTCTCGCGGTAGGAAGCGAAGTCACCCAGGACGTAGTACACGTCGGCTGGATCGTAGCCGCCCTCGAGGATCGAGTGGCGGATGTCGTAGAACCAACCCGAGTTGTTGTCGTTGAGCGTGCCGTCAGTCAGGGCGTCAATGACGCGCTTGAGACCGGGGACGTTCTCGTAGTGCCAACGGGGGTCGTAGTGGCGACGCAGCTCGGGCAGCTCATCGTCGGTCGCGCCGAAGATGTAGGCATTGTCCGCGCCCACGGCCTCGAGAATCTCAACGTTCGCGCCGTCCAGGGTACCCAGGGTGAGGGCGCCGTTCATCATGAACTTCATGTTGGACGTGCCCGAGGCCTCCTTGCCGGCCATCGAGATCTGCTCGGAGACGTCGGCGGCGGGGATGATGTGCTCGGCGGGCGAGACGTTGTAGTTGTGGACGAAGACGACCTTGATGCGGCCGTTGATGTCCTCGTCGTTGTTCACCAGCTCAGCGATGGCGTTGATGAGCTTGATGATGGCCTTGGCGCGGATGTAGCCGGGGGCAGCCTTCGCGCCGAAGATGAACACGCGGTTGGGGGTGTCCAGCGTCGGGTCGTCCTTCATGCGGAAGTACAGGTCCAGGACGTAGAAGGCGTTGAGCAGCTGACGCTTGTACTCGTGCAGACGCTTGATCTGAACGTCGAAGATCGAGTCGGGGTCGATCTCGACACCCTCGCGATCCTTGATCCACGCGGCGAAGTCGACCTTGTTGGCGTGCTTGATCTCGCCCAGGCGCTTGAGCACGTCGTCGGTGCCGGCCTCGGTGAACTTGGAAAGCTCGGTGAGGTCGCGGACCCACGCGTCGGAGCCGGTGACCTCGTCGAGGAGGGCAGCCAGGCGGGGGTTGCACTGCTTGAGCCAGCGGCGCGGGGTCACGCCGTTGGTCTTGTTGTTGAAGCGCTCGGGCCAAATCGCGTACCACTCCTTGAGGGTGTCACGCTTGATGATCTCAGTATGGAGGGCGGCGACACCGTTGATTGAGTAGGAGCCGTAGCAGGCGATCCAGGCCATGTGCACGGTGTTGCCCGAGACGGGGGCCATGTAATCAATAGTGCCCTGGTCGAGGCCACGCTCGGCCATGTCGATGCGGAAGCGGCGGTCGATCTCGCGCACGATTTCGGCGATGCGCGGGAACAGGCGGTCGAAGATGTGAATATCCCAGGTCTCGAGGGCCTCCGCCAGAACCGTGTGGTTCGTGTAGGCGAAGGTCTTGGAGACGACCGCCCAGGCCTCTTCCCAGCCGAGGCCGTGCTCGTCCATGAGGATACGCATGAGCTCGGGGATGGCGAGGACGGGGTGCGTGTCGTTGAGCTGGACGGCGTTGTACTCGGCGAAGCCATTCAGGTCGGCGCCGTGGTGACGCACGTAGTTCTCGACGATCTCCTGCAGGGAGGCGGAGCAGAAGAAGTACTGCTGGCGCACGCGCAGGACCTTGCCCTCGAACGTGGTGTCGTTGGGGTACAGGACGCGGGAGATGTCCATGGTGCGCTCACGGTCGATGATGGCGTCGGTGAAGCGCTGGGAGTTGAAGGCGTCGTAGTCGAATTCCTCGATGGGTTCGGCCTTCCACAGGCGCAGGGTGCCCACGTTCTTGGTGCCATAACCGGTGATCGCGATGTCGTAGGGGACGGCGCGAACGGTCAGGTCGGCGTAGGAGACGATGCGGGAGCGCTCTTCGCGGCGGATAACGAAGGGGTAGCCCTCCTCCATCCACGGGTCCGGATGCTCGGTCTGGAAGCCGTTGTCGAAGAGCTGCTTGAACAGGCCGTAGCGGTAGAGGATGCCGTAGCCGCGCACGGGCAAGTCCAGGGTGGCGCAGGAGTCGAGGAAGCAGGCGGCGAGGCGGCCGAGGCCACCGTTACCGAGGGAGGCGTCCGGTTCCTCTTCGAGGACCTGACCGAGGTCGAGGCCGTAGGCGGCGAGGGCTTCGCGAGCCTTCTCGACGAGGCCGAGGTTCGAGAGGTTGTTGAGCAGGGCGCGGCCCATGAGGAACTCGGCGGAGAAGTAGTGTTCCTGACGGCCCTTGGCATAACGCTCGGTGGTGGCGGCCCAGTTGTCAGCGATCTGATCAACGATGGCAGCGGACAGACCCTGCCACACCTCCATCAGAGTCGAGTCTTCAACGGGGCGCCCGGAGGTCGCACGCACGTGCGAGGGCAGCGACTGCGTCAGATCCAGCGTCATATGACTTCCTTTTTTGTGTCTACGCCCTCCCGCCAAGCGGCGAGTCCCGGATAGGGATCGGGCCTCACCTTAGAGATTACCGATCCGAGCAGCTAATTCCCTGTTGTGACCGCCCTCTGGGAGATTCACCACCCCCGCCCACGTGACCGACTACACCACCTGGATAGACCCCATGACTAAAGACCCAACCCTCACACTCCCCTACCAGCCCACACGCGGTCGGACCTGCGCGAAGACCCGCGCGCGTTCCGCGATGACAACAGGAACAACACTCTGAGAGGGAAGACGCTGCACGGTCTCGAGACCCCAACACCCCAGAGGGCACGGCATAGGCAGCCGACACGAAGGACGAGGCAACGGGGGTGCGCCCCTGCGGGGGCACTGCCCGCGGGGGCGCATATACAGGAAAGTGGCACCCCTCGATGGAGCGGTGCCACTTTCCATCACCGGTTCATCATGAGGGCTCAATTCATGGTGACTTTCGGTACCCCCATTGTGCATGTGACGCGCATATCATTTCAAGGCGAAACACCTGGTTTTCGTTGCAAATCTGCGGGTTATGTTTGCACATTCGTGCACAAATCAGTGCCGAGCTGCGCAAACTAGACACGTTGTGGGTCCGCTCAAAGCGAGCAGACCCACAACGTTTGTCAGACAACTACGCCTCAGTGACGCTTACGAGCGATCACGAGGGTCACGCCGCCAGCCAGCGCAATGACACCTGCGCCCGCAGCGAGGGAGGAGAAGCCGGTGTTCGCCAGCGTCGAGTTGGCCGCAGCAGAACCCTCCGCGGGTGCGCCCACACCCTGAATACCGCGACGCGCACTCACAGGGGAAAGGCCATTGCCGGGAGAAACCTGACCGCGGGCGCTCACGCGTGAACCTGCGACACCGTTAGAACCGGTACCCGGCTCAGCTCCGGGGGCCGAAGTGTCAGGCTGATCAGTGCTGGGAACCTCACCTCCGGGCGTCTCACCACCGGGCGTCTCACCACCAGGGGTCTCACCACCGGGGGTCGAACCACCGGGCGTCGAACCACCAGGGGTCTCACCACCGGGCGTCTCACCACCAGGGGTCTCACCACCGGGGGTCGAACCACCGGGCGTCGAACCACCGGGGGTCGAACCACCGGGGGTGGGTTCTTGGGACGCGGGGACAGAAGGGGCTGGAGTGGGCTGGCTGACGCTCGGGTTATCTTTCACAGGATCGCCAATGGGGGTCTCGGCGGCGAACGCGACACCAGCAGAGGCGGCGATGATGCCGAGCGCTGCACTGGCGGCGAACAGCGATGAAGTCGTCTTCTTCATTATGTCTCCTGAAGAGGATGTGATGAGGGATGAATGCTCGACCCTGACTGATGCGGGGCGCATCATCTCAGGGTGCTGAGCCTTACCCTACAACACTTCCTGACCATTCCGAAGACTTTTCTTAAAATCACACCCCCGTAGGCTGCACAAACTGTAGAAATTTAAGGAAAATACTCGGTAAGTAACGAACATTCGGGCAGGTCATCACCCCTGCGCTGACGCAATAAACTTGAAAATACCCTCCATGATGAGTTGCGTCGCAATTGCCGCCAACAACAAACCTGAAATCTTGGTCAGCAGCATGATGCCGCCGGGTCCCAACAAGCGAGACAGAACAAGCGAGAACCGCATCGTCAACCACATGACGACGTGCGCCAGGATCACTGCAACCACAACAGCAATCCACGAGCCGACGTTCACACCCGCCTGCCCGACAGCAACCATGACGGCGACGATGGATCCGGGCCCGGCGAGGAGCGGCGTCCCCAGTGGTACGAGCGCAACGTTGACGCCCTCGTCTCCCGTATCGGGGGTCGAAGAGTCGGTGCCCATGAGGAGTTCCATGGCGACGAGGAAGAGCAGGACGCCGCCGGAAAGCTGCAGGGCTTCCATCGAAATGCTCAAAAGACGCAGGATCTGTCCGCCCAGGATCGCGAAGGTGAGGATCACGCCGAAGGATACGGAGGTTGCCTGGATGGCAGCTCGCCGCTGCTGGTGCTGGGAGTAGCGCGAGGTGAGCCCCAGGAAGATCGGCACGGTGCCGACCGGGTCCATGATGACTGTCAGCGTGGTGAAAGCCGTGGCGAAGAGCGCGACGTCGAAAATGCTCACGGGCGCACCACCTCGATGCAGCCCTGCGCGACGACCTCAGCGATCACGTCGGGGTTGGTCGTGTTTTCACCGATGCGGTTGGGTTTACCGGTGCCGTGGTAGTCGGAGGAACCGAAGACGGCCAGGCCCATATCGCGGGCCATGCGCTCGACGTCGGCGCGGTCCTCGGGTCCATGGTCGCGGTGGTCGCGCTCGATGCCGAAGAGTCCGGCCGCCGTCATGTCGGCGATCGTGGCCTCGGGCAGCAGGCGCTGGCGCTTGCGGGCACGAGGGTGGGCCAGGACGGGAACTCCCCCGGCCTGGCGCACGCAGCGCACAGCCTCGACTGGGTCGGGCGCCCAGTGGTGAACGTAGTAGGGGCCGGAGGGGTGCAGGGCCTCGACGAAAGCTGCGCTGCGGTCGGGGAAGGCTCCGGCGGCCACGAGCGCGTCAGCGATGTGCGGGCGCCCGACAGGGCCGCCAACGGGCGCGAAAGACACAACGTCCTCCCACGTAATCGGGTAGTCGGCGGCCAGGTTTGCCACCATTCGCTGCGCTCGGGTTTCGCGGTCTTCGCGAGTTCGTCGGAAATTTTCGACGAGGCCGGGGTTGGTCGGGTCGAAGAGGTAGGCCAGCAGGTGCACGGTAATACCCGAGGCAGAGCACGACATTTCGGCACCCCGGATAAGACTGACGCCCGAGGCAGGAACCGCAGTGACGGCCTCGTTCCACCCGGCCGTCGTGTCATGGTCGGTTAACGCGATCGCGTCGAGTCCGGCCTGCGCGGCGATAGCAAGGAGCTGCGCGGGAGTGTCAGTTCCATCCGAGTAAGCGCTATGAGTATGGGGATCAATTCGCTTCACCATCTGAGACTACCGCATTAATCCGGTCACACCACCGCCTCGTGCAGGCACGACCCGCGAGCGCGCCCGGCCCTGGCACAATCCCTTGAATTTTCAGCGCGCACTCAACGTCACGCGCACGTTATTTCGCTGGCCACAGCCAGTTTTTGAGAATCCGTCCACCTCCGGCGAGGCGTCGATCACTGTAGGAAACTGGCTGCGCACGGCTCTTCGGTCCCCTCAACACTGATTGGAGTACTGCGTGTCTGACAAGGATCAGACTCAGGTGTCCACCGCCGCCGACGCGGGTGATGCCGGGTATAACAAGGCTTTGAAAAACCGTCACATCCAAATGATCGCGATCGGCGGGTCGATCGGCACCGGCCTGTTCCTGGGTGCCGGCGGCCGTCTGGCCCAGGGCGGCCCCGCGCTGCCCAACAACGCCTACTCATCGGAAGACTCCCCTTTCACGACATTCTTCTCTGGCATCGGTGTGCCCCACGCGGATGACATCATGCAGGTTGTCGTCTTGACGGCTGCTTTGTCCTCCCTAAACGCGGGCTTGTACGCGACCGGTCGCACGCTGCGTTCGATGGCACTCGTGGGCGAGGGGCCGCGCTTCACCTCCCGCCTCAACAAGAACCATGTCCCCTCAGGCGGCATCATCATCACCGCATCGCTCGGCCCGTTGGGCGTTCTCTTGAACGCATTCGTTCCCACAAAAGCCTTCAACATCGTCATGGATCTGGCGGGCATCGACATCGCCGACACCTGGGCAATGATCCTCATTTCCCACCTGGCGTTCCTGCGCAAGGTCAAGCGCGGCGAAGAGCAGCGTCCCGAGTTCCGCATGGCGGGCGCCCCCAACACCAACTACCTGGCGCTGCTCTTCTTCACGGTGGTCGTCGCCTCCAACGTGACCTCCGAGTCGGGCCGCTGGCCCCTCGTGCTCTTCGCTGTGATCGTCATCCTCATGGTCGTCGGCTGGTATTACGTGCGCGGGCGCGTCGGCAACCTGACCGACGAGGCCGCAGCTTCCCTCCAGGGTGACGAGACCCTGGTCACCGGCGAGTAAAACGAAGGGTACTCTCATGCGTCTTCACGTCACGTACTCCGGCGGAACCATCGGCATGGTCGATTCCCCGGAGGGTCTGCGCCCCGGCGCTGACCTGCAGGGTTGGTTCGGATCCCAGCTGGAGGGCATCGAACTGGCGTCGAACATTTCAATGTCAACGCTGGACCCGCTCATCGACTCCTCGGAGGCCACCCCCGAGGACTGGCAGGCCATCATCGACGACATTAACGCGCACGCAGGCGAGGCCGACGCTTTCTTAGTCCTGCACGGCACGGACACGATGGCCTATTCAGCCGCGGCGCTGTCCTACGCCCTGGCGAACCTGGGTAAGCCGGTCGTCTTGACCGGCTCCCAGTACCCACTCGGTGTCGTCGGGTCGGACGCCTCGGCGAACGTCACGGGCGCGCTGCGCGCCGCAATCTCACCACACGCCCAAGGCGTCATGCTCTTCTTCGGCCACAAGCTCCTCGCGGGCAACCGCGCCACCAAGACCTCGTCGTGGGCGTTCCGAGGCTTCGAGTCGCCGTCCGTGTCACCCCTGGCACGCACGGGCGCCCCGTGGCGCTGGTACGGGCCTCCACATCCCGGTACCGGCTGGCAGGATCCCAGCCCGTACACGCGCCAGGACGTGGCCGTCATCGACGTGGTGCCCGGGATCAGCGCCGCCCGCCTGCGCGCGATGACGACGCCCCACCCGGACGCGCTCATCCTGCGCACCTTCGGTGTGGGTAACATTCCAGCCTCCGAACCGGGCCTGGTGGATGTCCTCGACGAGCTGGCACACGCCGACGTGCCGATTATCGTCGCTTCCCAGTGCTACCAGGCAGAAGTCATGCTCGGCCATTATGAGGCCGGCAACGCCCTGGCCAAGCTCGGCGCGGTCGGCGCCCACGACATGACGCTGGAAGCCCTGTACGCCAAGACCGTCTTCCTGCTCTCACAAGACAAACGGGGCGCTGACTTCGCGACCTACATGGGCAGCTCCATCGCCGGGGAACTCACTCCCCAGGACTGAGCGATCTGCACCCGACCCGGCCCCGGCCTCGTCCCACGCGCCCCCACACCGGGCACGAGGCCGGAGCACACTCATACGCGCAAGGTTTCCTTCCCTCCCCACACCGTAGAATGGTCGCCATGAGTGAAGAAGAATCCCAGTCCATGGCTGATCGCGGCGAAAGTCGCTCCCGTCAGCCCCAGTCCTCCGCCTTCCGTGAGTTCATCGGATCCGGGTGGGCCCCGCGCCCAACCCAGCTGCCCGAACGCCAGCGCGTCGCCGACTTCCTGAACGCACGCGCCCTCAAAGCGGGACTCCCCTTCCCCGGCGAACGCCTCGTCATCCCCGCCGGACCCTACAAAGTCCGTTCGAACGACTGCGACTACCGCTTCCGGGCGCACTCCGCGTTCGCGCACCTGTCGGGCCTGGGCGGTGAGAAGGAACCAGACACGGTCCTGGTGCTCGAACCGAATGAGGACGGCACGCACACGGCCCTGCTCTTCTTCAAGCCACGCGCGTCACGTTCCTCCAAGGAGTTCTACGCCAACCCGCGCTACGGCGAATTCTGGGTGGGTGCACGCCCCTCCCTCGACGAGGTATCCGCAGCGACCGGCCTGGAAACACGCCACATCGACACGCTACGCGACGCCCTGGCGAAGGACGTCGGCCAAGTGAGCCTACGCATCGTTCGCGGCGTTGACACCCACATCGAAAATATGGTCAACGAAGTGCGCAACCAGGCGGGCCTACCGTTCGGAGACGACGCGCGCGAGGCCGACGAAGCACTCGAAGAACACCTCTCCGAAATCCGCCTCAAAAAGGACACCTTCGAAGTCGAGGAAATGATCCGCGCGGTCAAAGTCACCAAGGCCGGCTTCGAAGACATCATCCGCGTTCTGCCGCGAGCCGTCGGCCACCACCGCGGCGAACGCGTCATCGAAGGCGCATTCGCGGCCAACGCCCGCGAGGAAGGCAACGGCCTGGGGTATGAGACCATCGCAGCCGCCGGCAACCACGCGAACACCCTGCACTGGATCGACAACGACGGCGAGGTGCGCGAGGGCGACCTGGTGCTGGTCGACGCCGGCGTCGAGGTCGACTCACTCTACACCGCTGACATCACACGTACGCTGCCCGTCAACGGCCACTTCACCGAGGTCCAGGCCCGCGTCTACCAGGCCGTCCTGGACGCCTGCGAGGCAGCTCTGGCGCGCGCGGGCCAGCCGGACTGCCACTTCAAGGACGTGCACGACGCCGCCATGGAGGTCATCGCTTCCCGCCTGCATGAGTGGGGCATCCTGCCTGTCACCCCCGAAGAATCCCTGGCCACCACCGGCCAGCAGCACCGCCGCTGGATGCCGCACGGCACCAGCCACCACTTGGGCCTGGACGTGCACGACTGCGCGAAAGCGCGCGCCGAACTCTACCAGGGCGCGTTGCTGGAGCCGGGCATGGTCTTCACGATCGAACCGGGCCTATACTTCCGCGCCGACGACCTCCTGATCCCCGAAGAGTACCGCGGCATCGGCGTGCGTATCGAAGACGATGTCGTGGTGAACGCCGACGGCACCGTCACGCGCATCTCCGAAGACATTCCGCGCACGATCAGCGACGTCGAAGCGTGGATCGCGCGCGTCCAGGGGCGCTGAGCGCACCGAGCGCATCCCGCCACGTCAAGCGCTCTTACGGGCGCTGATCGGGCGCCTCGGTCTGGTCTCCCTCCGGGGACGAGGCCGGGGCGTCCCCGCCCGGAACCACGCCATCTTGCGTGGCCGCCCCGAAACGCGGTCGCCCATCGGGGAAAAAACCGGTGGGATCTTTGCGGGGACGCGTGGCCTGCTCACGCGCCTGCTTGGGGCGAGCCATATTCCCGGGCGTGCGCTGCAGAAGCGTGAAAGCACGATCAATGTCAGCGGAAGCCAGGATCGCGTAGCGCAGCGCCACAACCTGCTGCGACGAAACAAGATCACGGTTGCGCCCACGCAGGATGAACGCCAGAGCCGCCAACGCCATGCCCGCGAGCGCGCCAACGACGATGCCGCCCAGGACCCACAGCCCCGTACCACCCGCATTGTTCCCAGCCGACATAAACATGCCGGCGAGAGCACCCCACAGGGCGCCGCTGGACGCGCCCGACATCGACGCGCGAGCAATCGTGAGACGCCCCCTCACCCGCTCCACCATGTGCAGGTCCGTTCCAACGATCGTGATCGACGAAACGTCGAAACCGTTGTCAGACAGGAAGTCAACCCCCGCGCGCGCCTGCGCGTAGGTCCGGTAGGAAGCCACCTCGGTGCCAGTGGGCATCTTCGGTTCCATCACGACGGGCATTCTCTCTCCAATCATCCACAGCCGAGTGACCTGGGACTCATTGTCCACCCGGTACCGGCTCTCCGTTACGACGCATTCAACGTCACCAGCCTAAAATGATTAGGTGAGCGTTGCATCTATTGAACTTGGCACCAAGGGTCGCCGCGTGTACATCGGAAAGCTCGCCGGCACTGGTGTTTTCGACCCTTTGGGCGACCAGGTCGGCAAGATTCACGATGTTGTCGTCATCTTTCGGCTGAAATCAGAGGCCAACGTCATCGGCTTCGTCGTCGAGGTCGGGCCGCGTAAGCGCGTCTTCCTGCCGCTCACTCGCGTGACCTCCATCGAATCCGGTTCCGTCATCACGACCGGCCTGCTCAACATTCGTTCATTCACGCAGCGCCCCATTGAAACCCTGGTCCTGTCCGAACTCTTCGACCGGGTCGTCACCATGAACGACGGCTCCGGGCAGGTGCGTATCCTCGACGTGGCTATGCGTCAACGCCGTCCCAAGGACTGGGTTATCTCCACGCTGCACGTCCAACGCGTACGCACCTCATCGCTGGGTTTCACGCGCAGCGGCGAAACCCTGACGGTGGACGTCTCCGAAGTGTCTGGCCTACTTAAAACCGATTCGAATCAGGCGGCCACCGCGCTCCTGCAGTACACGGAGGACATGCGTCCAGCTGACCTAGCGGACTTCATTCACTCCCTGCCCCACGACCGCAAGATGGCGGTCGCCCAGCAGCTCACCGACGCGCGCCTGGCCGACGTGCTCGAGGAGCTCGGTGACGACGACCGCGTAGCGATAGTCTCCGCTCTCCAGGCGGCGCGCGCCGCCGACGTTCTGGACGTCATGCAACCCGACGACGCTGCAGACCTCGTCGCCGAACTACCTGCCGCGCAGGCGCAGTCCCTGCTGGCCCTCATGGAACCCGAAGAGGCAGAGGACGTGCGACGCCTCATGACCTACGACGAGTCCACGGCGGGTTCACTAATGACCACCGAACCGATCATTTTCGCCCCCAACGCGACCGTCGCCCAGATGCTCGCAGCCGTGCGCCGCGAAGACATCCCAGCCTCGATCGCTACCGTCGCCTTCATTGCCCGTCCGCCACAGGAAACACCGACCGGCCAGTACCTGGGCATGGTCCACATTCAGCGGGCGCTGCGCGAACCCCCACAAACTCTGCTCGGAACGATCCTGGACCGCGACATTGAGGCCGTGGACCCCAACGCGCACATCGCGAAGGTCACGCGACTGTTGGCCACCTACAACCTGACAGTCCTGCCCGTCGTCGACGAGGATGGGCACCTGCACGGTGCCGTATCGGTCGATGACGTGCTCGACGAGCTGCTACCCGAAGACTGGCGAGATTTCGACGACGACGTGACCGACCGCATGATGGCAAGGAGCATCGATGGCTGATCGCCTGGACAACCCGCTCGAAAAGCGCCGCTGGTTCTTCCGCCGCTCCTCTGGTGGCGGCGACGGCTTCGGTCGCTTCGCCGAGGCTACCGCCCGCTTCATGGGGTCCCCCCGCTTCGTCCTCTACATGACAATCTTCGTCGTGGCGTGGATCACCGCGAACCTCCTTCTTGCGGGCATCAGCGAAGATTCCGCGTGGGACCCCTACCCCTTCATCCTCTTAAACCTCGCATTCTCAACCCAGGCCTCGTACTCGGCCCCGCTCATTATGCTCGCGCAGAACCGACAGGACGCCCGCGACCGCGTCGTGGCCGAACAGGACCGCATTCGCGCCGAGCGTAACCTCGCCGACACCGAGTACCTTGCCCGAGAAATCGCTGGCCTGCGCCTGGCCCTCCAAGATGTCGCCACACGCGACTTCGTGCGCTCTGAGCTGCGCGACATGCTCGAAGACCTACGAGCCGAGATCGCTGCGGACGCCGCCAACGCCTCGTTAAACGAGGCATCTGCCGAGAGCGAGCACGAGAGCGACGAAGCCGTTCGTCCCCTAGAAGATGAGGACACCGAACAGTAGAGTGGGGGCCATGCCAGTCACGCTCAATTCCGTCATGGAAGTCCTCGGCCAGGTCATCGACCCCGAGATCCGTCGCCCCATCACCGACCTCAACATGGTGACCCCCGACCTGATCACCATCGACGGCTCGTCCGTCACCATCAAGGTCCTGCTCACCACCGCCGGATGCCCCCTACGGACCCAGATCACGAAAGACGTCACCGAGCGCGTGGGCGCCCTCGACGGCGTCGAGAACGTTAGCGTCGAAATGGGCGTCATGGACGACGACCAGAAGAAGGCGCTGCGCGAGAAACTCAACGGCGGTCGCCCCGAGCGTGAGATTCCCTTCTCCCGCCCCGACTCCCTCACGCGCGTCATCGCCGTCACCTCCGGCAAAGGCGGCGTCGGTAAGTCTTCCATGACCGCGAACCTGGCCGCCGCGCTGGCCGCCCAGGGCCTGAAAGTCGGCGTCATGGATGCGGACATCTACGGCTTTTCTATCCCGCGCATGCTCGGCGTCGACCACGACCCGCAGGTCATCGACGGCATGATGATCCCTCCCGTGGGTGCCGGCGGCGTCAAAGTCATCTCCATCGGCATGTTCGTGCCCGACGGCCAGGCCGTCGTGTGGCGCGGCCCCATGCTTCACCGCGCCCTCCAGCAGTTCCTTGCAGACGTGTTCTGGGGGGACCTGGACGTACTCCTCATCGACATGCCTCCCGGCACGGGCGACGTCGCCATCTCGATCGCCCAGCTGCTACCCACCTCCGAGATTCTCGTCGTGACAACCCCGCAGGTCGCCGCCGCCGAAGTCGCTGAACGCGCAGGCTCCATCGCCGCCCAGACGAACCAGAAAGTCATCGGCGTCGTCGAAAACATGTCCTTCCTGCCCCAGCCCGACGGTTCACGCCTGGAGATCTTCGGCGCGGGCGGCGGCCAGTCCGTGTCCAAGCGCCTGACCGCCCAGCTCGGCTACGAGGTGCCGCTGCTGGCCCAGGTGCCCCTCGACATCGCCCTGCGTGAGGGCGGCGACCGCGGTGAACCCGTTGCCGTCGCAACCGGTCCCGCCGCCGAGGTGCTCACTGCCCTCGCCAAGCAGCTGTCCTGCGTGAACCGCGGCCTTGCGGGTCGCCCGCTTGGGGTCTCCCCACTCCGGCACTAAGGTTCCCTCGCGCTCACGTTCGCGGTATCGTCCTGGTTGACGAGGCCACTGCGGCTTGCGGATCCGTCCGCGGTATCGGGGCGCTCCAGCAACGCCAGCTCGTGCGGGGCAACGTAGCCGTTCCGGGGGTCGCCTTCTTTCCTTTTCGAGGGTCTCGCGCACGCACGCGCCAGGGGTTCATCGCGTTTTTCGCGGGCAATCGGAGCGCCATCGCGCCCAGGTCGCGCCTCGCCTGTACCCTGTTGCGTGGAGAGGCGCGTGTGGGCGCACCGCTTCGAGGAGACCGAAACAACGTGAGGATCAGTGATGGCGGATAAGGCCCAGACCTGGGTGTACACCGAAGACTACGTGGCGGAGAGCGATGCTCTGACCGCCGCGCGCGCCGTCGCATCCGAACTGGGCGCTACCCCCGTCTCCTCTGGAACCGGCGCCGCTTTGCGGATGCTGGCCGCCGTGTCTGGCGCGCGGGCAGTCCTCGAAGTGGGGACGGGCGCGGGAGTGTCCGGCCTGTGGCTGTTGGACGGCATGGCCCCTGATGGCGTGCTGACGACGATTGATGTCGAGTCCGAGCTGCTCGGGCACGCGCGCCGCAATTTTATCGCCGCGGGCCTGTCTTCCCACCGGACACGCCTCATCGCTGGGCGGGCCCTTGATGTGCTTCCACGCATGGCGGCACGCGGCTACGACATGGTTGTTCTCGACGGTGATTTGGATGAGACTCCTCAGTATCTGGATCATGCCGTGCGAATCCTCCGCCCTGGTGGCACGATCGCCTTCGTGCATGCCCTGTGGCACGATCAGGTCGCGGATCCCGCTCGCCGCGATGCGCGGACCGTCGTCGCCCGCGAGGTCGTCAACTACCTGCGCGACTCCGAGGAATTCGTGCCCACGCTGCTACCCGTCGGTGATGGCCTCGCTGTCGCCGTCAAGCGCTGAGAACCGCGACAGCGCTGTCCGTTCCCCTTTCGGTCGTGCGACGTCCCTGATCGGTCTATGCCTCCCAAGTGAGGCGAATAAAGTCCTGTAATTGATCGAGGTCGTGACTCCAGAACAGTGACAGGCCCGATTGCTGCGCCTCGAGAAGATTTTGAACCTTGAAGACACCAGAAAGAACAGCGGCGGGGACCACACCGTGTGTACCAAACTGCACGAGCCATCCGGTGACCTTTGCGAGCGTATCGTGATTGACGCGCTTATAACTATTGACCGCAGAATGTGACACCTTCGCTTCGATGGCCAAAATCCTGCCGTCGTACAGGCGCGCAATCAGGTCTGCCTTGTGCCCTCCCAGCACCGATTCCATACAGAACTCACCGATGTCGGGCGCACGATAGGGCGTGTCAACGGTTCGCCGCCTGACCTTGCGAAGTCCCGCGTCCTGCAAAGCCTGAGCAATGTCGCCTTCCTGGCGGTCCTTCGCTTCAGAGCGACGACGGGTTTGCGATCTACTGGACGCGATAATTGCCGTTGACGACACGACAGCGATGCGCAGCTCTTCATCAGTAGGCGTCCTACCCTCTCGAAACCAGGGAAAACGCCAAGGGTCAATGCTCGCACGAATCACATGAGCTACGCGCTCAGCGGCATCCGGGTCACTATCGAACGCAGCTACCGAAAACTTAACGTCGGCAAGAACCTTGAGATCATCATCACTGATGAAAGGTGACGCAAGATAACGCAGCGCGTACCTCTTATCCTCATCTAACAGATAGTGACGCACCACCGATGAAAGATTTAGCAAATTATCGCTATCTTCAAGCAAGTTACGCACATAGACGCAATAATGTTCAAAATCGGAAATATACCCGGCGTGCGGCTCGGTAATACGTCTCTCTTTGAACTCACTGATCGAACGATCGACGTCTATTTCAAGCTGAGCACGCGACCAAACTAGTGGCATACTCTGACGCGCCATCACACGCTCCTTCCCTGAGGAAATCAAGACTCGGAATCATGATGCGCTCCATCTCCTTTGGCTCAAACTTAGTTAAACCTCCGGCGTACGTTCTCCCGTCGGATAGTTCAACATTACGATTCAAAAAGTGAAGGAACATGGCAAGCTCATGATCGGAATAATTCTCTCGGGGATACAGCCCATGGACGACATTGATGTGCCGCGCCCGCACTATGTTACGAACGAATCGTGGGGGACGACGCGCCATGTACGTGGCAAGGATAGGCGCGTCGGCAGATAGGCCAACACTCCACCATGCCTTGCGATGACGAACGACATAGCCCTGATCCGCACCAACACGACGCGCATGAGCAATATAACGCTCAATGCGATCGACGCTATCCTCATCGAGAGAATCGTAATTAAGCGGAATATCAATGACGCACTTCAGGTGCGAGGAGGATGTCAGCTGATTCCCGGATGCAAAGAGTTCACGCGCCTTCGTCACTGACGGATAAAGTACTGATTCGGGTAAATCGACGTCATCCTTGCGAACAACCCACACTCGATTTGCTCCCGTCACAGTCCCCCGATGCACACGAAAATACTCTCCCAATTCCACGAATCCTTGCGGATGCTTCTTGCGGGAACGGCCAATCGACGACCAACGCGGACTGGATTCAAGAACAGCGCGCTTAACGCCAATTCCCTGACCAAGGCACCCAAGGCCAGACGAGGAGTCCACACGACTCATAAGAACTCTGTCGGAGGCGTCACCGCATGCGAAACATGTAATGACACCCGTGACCTGCGTATTTGCGAATGGAAGCGACGTCGGATCAAAGACATGTATCTCTTCAAGCGTCAGAGCACTGAGCAACAACCGTCGCAACGACACCCCGTAATTGACATCCAGCCATTCGGAGCTGGTAATGAATGCACCAATGTCGCCCGGCTGAGCATACTTCGCAGTCGCGAAGAAGAAGTACGAGTGCAAACCTGCAAGCTTTGAGGATGGAACACCCAGCTCTTGAGCTGTCGCAGCATACCATTCCTTCCATCGTGGCTGAATCTCATGGTGACGAACGTATGGCGGATTTCCGATATAGAGGGTGAGGCCATCGATCTTTTCAATAACGGTGTCTCGATAGTCAGCAAGTCTAAACTCAATCCGATCATCAACACCCCACACGTGAGCGTTCGCTCGCGCCATCAGAAGAGCAATGGGATCGGTGTCAATTGCAATTCCTTTCGCATGAGGGAAACGTTTCATGGCCTCCACAATGAAACGCCCCGATCCAGTTCCGGGGTCCACGACACGAGAGGGAGTAGCCCTGCCTTGCGCCCAGTTCATCATCGACTGAACGATTTCGAGCGGCGTGAACGTCTGACCTGCTGTTCGCCTGTCACTCGATGAGCGAAGGGCACAGAACATCTCTCCCAGGGGATCGTCACCAGCGAGAATCTTTTGCCGCAGTCGCTGCGTCTCTACCTCAAACGGGATGGCCTCCACAACTTGCGCGCGCTCACTATCCGTCACGCGTGCACAATCAACTCCAAGGGCAACACAGGAAGACACGAGAGTTCTCAGCCCGCCGTCGGAACCGTGCATCTTATCCCCTTTCTTTTCCTGCTAGCTGCCCCAATTCTGGCACGGGCCATGCACATCAGCGTCCCCACGCAGACCCGAGAGCACGTCATTCGCGCAAAGTATGACACAGCTCATCACAGCACGCGCACACCGGATTCGCCTACATGCATGCCCTGTGGCACGATCAGGTCGCCGATCCCGCTCGCCGCGAGGCGCGGACCGTCGTCGCCCGCGAGGTCGTCAACTACCTGCGCGACTCCGAGGAATTCGGGCACACGCTGCTACCCGTCGGTGACGGCCTCGCTGTCGCCGTCAAGCACTGAGAGCCACGACAGCGCGCTAAGCTGGCTCTCACCCAACCAATACGCACGCCAATGGGCGCAACACCACTAATAACAACCAACAACCCTCAAAACACCCGGTCCGCAAAACCAGACCAAGCCAGGCCAGGGGTAATGGTGGGGGTTTTGCAGCATTAGAAGCCTCTCTTCGGCGTGTCGCCGGCGTGTCGCGCCTCTAATGGTGCAATTCCCCCCGTTTGGTGGCGATGTCATCGGCAGGCAAGTCACGCACGGGTCCCCGTGTAGCGCAATTCCCCACGCTTGCAGTCGGTGAGGGCGCGGTTCGGGGCGGCGCCCACGTCGCAAACCACCTCGGTGACAAACGCCGACAACGGGGTGTCGTGGGCGAGGTGGTCTGCGTTGTGGACGCAACGGCGCCTGGCCTGGTGTGTCGCTCGCACATGAACCGCTGAACATGCGCGTTAGCCCCGCGACACGCACGCAAACCCCTAGATATGCGCCAGGGCGCCGCCCACGCGCGTGCCATCGGGCCCACGTGCGGATTAGAGGGCCCACGTGCGGATTAGAGGGTCCACGTGCGAGGTGTCGAACCCACGCGCATACCATCGGGCCCACGTGCGCGGCGAGGAACGCAGGCAGCTAGCGCGCTCGGAGCAGTTTCGCATGCAATTCGATTGAATGAACTTTCAACAGTGTCCGCAAACGTTGCAATTCCAACGATATGGTTGCGTGGTGTGGCGCGGTGTTGGGGGAATTGCATGCGACATTCGTAGGATAGCTCGCCGGGCGGGAGTCATGCACTACCACTCATAGCACCGCCGGTAGCGCGGCCGGTAGCACCGCCGGTAGCGCGGCCGGTAGCACCGCCGGTAGCGCAGCCGCTGGCGCGCCAGTGGCGCGCCAGCGGCCTGACACGGTGGATACCGTCGCCGCAAACGACCTGCCCAAGCCCCACCGCGACAGATCAAGGGACCACGCACAGGCACGCGATGAAACAACCACCTCCAACACCGACTTTCCCGTACTAGCAGGCCGAAAGCTCTCAACATAACCGGCTCTTCGCATTTGGGTTATAGGACATTTCGTGTTGCTGGGGTTAGTCCCAGGTGTTGTGGTAGGG
>NZ_CAUTSL010000040.1:0-21965 GCF_963540955.1 Actinomyces bouchesdurhonensis | reverse complement strand
CGACGCTCGGCGTGAGCATGGGCGCGGGCTCATCCCCGCGTGGGCGGGGAAAACGCTTTCTGACCTGCGCGTTTATCGAGCGGATCGGTCAGATCTTGGAAACCCTTGAGCTTGCCGTCTCCTCTGAAAGTTACACATTGAGCGCCGCTTACGCAACTGACGCGCCGCAGGATCAGGCTCGGAATACTGCCCTCGTCCTTCCGAGTAGTAGGGGCGCATCATAAGGGTCAGGCCATCGAAGTCGACAGGCTTCCACGGATCACCCCAGGTCAGGAAGGCCAGGCCCTGCTCGTTGCGCGCCCGATAGACCATGACAGCCCTCCCCGTCTTCATGTTCTCCGTGACGATCTCCCACAGACGCTCGCGCACACGAGCGCTCAGAGTCCCGACGAAAACGCCGGGAGAAATCTCCATAAGCCACCGCGTCACGTGACCCCGCAACCCCTCAGGAACCGCAGACAAGACGAGAACAATCACGAGGATTCGCCCTCTTCGTAGGAGACACCCGCCGCGACCGTTCCCTCGCGGTCATCCCACAGACGCAGGTCGTCCACGATGAGGTCCTCGTCGTCCTCGACATCCAAGGCACCAGACACCGACAAAAGCCCCTTAATGTCGGCGACACACCGCTCCAGGAGCCGAAACTCCCGAACTGCGTCACGCACAGCCTTCCTCGCTGCGCTACCCACGGCCTCGTCCGAGGGCGATGCAGCCACATCGAAAGCAATGGGGATAGTGAGGTCAGCCTTGTACAGATCAGCAATGTCATACACGAACGAACGGTAGGTCCCGTTGTGAACGAAGCCCAACCCAGGGCTGCACCCCAGCGCGACGATCACCGCGTGGACGACACCATAGATCGCCGAGTTGGCGGCCGACAGCGCCTGATTAACGACCGACCCGTCCTCGAAGTTGTCTGGGTCATACTCGCGCCTGTCCCAGGGCACGCCCGTGCGCTGCGAGTGCTCACGATACAAGCGACGCACGCGAGCTCCCTCGCGTCCGCGCAACTGCTGAAGACTCAGCTTCGACACGTCCTCGCCCGCAAAACGCATCAGGTACATGTTGCGCGCGACGGTCAGTCGCATCGACGGATCACTCACCGCACGAGCCTGTGCCTCCAGCAACCGCGAGGATCGCGATGGCGGGGTGCCATGCGCGTAGTACCTCACCCCGTTCTCGCCCACCCACACGATGGTCGAACCGCTCTCAGAAAGCACCGAGACCGCCGAGTGCGTGATCCGCACCCCGGGTCCCAGCAGCAGCACCGACAGCGCCGCCGCTGGGACGTGGGCGATTCCATGACCGTCGGCCACGGTGATCGCGTTCGAGTCCCGGTTAATCGTGCACCGCTCGACGTAGAGGAACGTCAGCCGGTCCCGAACGCGCACCAAGTCCTTCGGATCAGGGGGCCTCACCCCAGGGATCGGTCTCATGCCCGTGAGAGGGTCAGCAGTCCACAGCCGTATGCTTTGCCCCGGCCCACCCCATGAACGAGGCCGTGGCGAAGAGCATCCGGATCCGTCACCTCGAGCACTCCCCCGAAAGTCGCGAGCGCGAGGGTAACGCGAGAACTACCGCGTTGAAACTCAGCAACGCTGCGTTCAATGCCGTTGATCAGCAGATTCGCCCCGTCGACGCGGCGACCATCCCGGTCCTCCAGGACGGGCAGATCCCCACCGTACTCGGCGGAAGTCAACACACGGAATCCGAGTCGCTCAGAGCGATCCAGCACCCACTGCGTCTGCTGATCCTGGGTCACGTGAGCGAGAACCTTCTTGCGTCCCCGCGCATTGACCTGACTCGCCTCACGGAACGTCGGATTCACACAGAGACGGAACCCCCACCTCTGCCTGGCCTCAAGCCGGTCGAGGAAATCACCCATGTCGCGAACGAGCACTCCACCATCGGTTGCGTAACCAGCTTCCTCGACGATGTGCGAGGGATCCGGGGGAACCGGGCTCGAGATGAAGAGCGCACACGAGGGACTCCCCTGCCGAGAAGGACCACTTCTCGCGACTGGAGGACGATCCAGGCGCCACAGCACGCGTGGCATTCCAGCACCCTCCAAGGCGCCCGGCGGGAAACAATTCATGACGGCCGCATGCAGAACCTGACGGCTCCGCATGAGCTGCCGAGCACCCCTGCGGTGCGGGTTGAGGTAGATGCGTGTCAAATACATCAGAGCACCTCCATCGGGTCATGGACGAGGCCCGGGCCGGCGTTCGGTCGCGCCTCCACATACTGTGGATTCTCCAGATCGACGCGCGCTTCCTCGACAGTTCGCAGAGTGTAGGTACGGCGTTCGGAGTCAAAGCTGATCGGCACGTCCTGGATGGTGTGTTCGAACGAGACACCCACGTCGGTAGGGATAATCCCCTGATCGGCAACGACGCGGACAGACACGTACTGTTCGTAGCGCTGCTTCTTTTGGTAGTACGCTGAGGCCATCCACGGGGTGTCCCGCACGGCCTCCCACGCGTCCCCTCGACGTACGGCGAGGCGCAAGGGCATGGTTGGTGGGCACGAGCGACGACCGAGGTACAGAGGGAACACCGGTCGGAGGATCGCCTGCGACAACCCCTCGATCACGTCATCAGGTCCCTCAACGAAGGCGCCGAACGCCGCATCCGCCCAATAGAAGCGGTCAGAAAGAGGCATCGACGTGTCACCCCGATGCGCCGTATGAAAGTCGCGGAGCAACTGCCCCGGCTGATCCACCCGCACGGCAAAACGAAGCTCGGCCAGGTCCTCGATCGGATCGCTGCGCCTGCGTCCCTGCGCCGCCGCGAGCAGACCGACCAGCGCGCTTTTCGTGGGAAAAGCCTCCGTCGACCTGCGCGTGAATCGACTGGATGAGCCCCACGACTGCATGGGGCCAGCCAGTCGCAAGACGAGTACCGAACTCATCGCTCGCCTCGCACAGCGTCCACCGTCGCGCTGCCCAGATCGACCAGGCGGACCTGGGCACCCAGTGCGGAGAAACCCTCGCCCCGAGGAGTGGTCCACGTGGCGAGAGAGCCAACAGGCTCAAGACCGGTGAGGTCGCGCAGCTTGGACTCGAACTCGACGAAACGCTTGACGGCAGGCTCGGCGAAACCGCGCTGCCCCGCGACGATCGGTTCTTCGAAGGCACCCGCCATGTTGATCGGCTGATCGTTGCGCACCTGAACCAGGACAGCGTCGGGCAGAGTACGGTTCGCAAACGTCGTGATCTTACCGGTCGGCATCGACCGAACAAAACTATCCACGAAGAGCTCAATGGCACGATCCACAACCGCATCGTCTCCCAGATTTTCGCGAAGCATACCAACGTTGATCGTCGCATAGCGGTACACCGTCGCGGATGCGAACTCGATGGTACCGATCATGCCCGCACCCTCGTCGGCCTCATCGTTGCGCTTCTTCTCGTCGTCGACGGCCGTGTAGTAGTCGTACTCGCGCTCAACCGCGCCGACACCGATCGCGTGGGAAACCTGGCAGGCAGCATCCACGTTCAGAGCATTCGGTTCGGCGACCATACGACCAAACAGAGCAATATCGATAGAGTGATCCGTATTCACGAGGCTACGCGGCTTCAGCTCCTTGAACGCTGCCGCAGGATCATCCTCGTGAGCAACCGAAATCAACGCGTCCGCGACGTGCTCGATCTGCTTGGCCGACAGGAACACGAGGAATCCAGCTTCTTTCAGCTCCTGTTCAGACTTATTCCCGCGCGGCTCCGTAAGCTTGAAACCAATGGCTTTCAGGCCCATCTCGGCGAGGTCGACAGCCTGCGAGTCGAGGTCCGGACGCTTATCGACGATTGAACGGGCAACTAGCTCGACAATCTTCTTCGTGCGCACACCGTAATTTCCATCGGCGATCTTTCCCTCGAAGTCCTCACGCGTCGCACGCTTGATGGCCTGCGACGAAATGCGCATACGCTGGACTCCGCCGAAGGTGGCGGTCTTCGGAGCACCCGTATCATCACGGTTCGGGTTCGAGGGCGGGAGGGTCTGCAGGACGTGGATATCAACGAAGACGGACATTGTCTTTCCTTTCACAAATGAAGTTTGTTCGATTGCAGCGCCTCGACGTCACTCGTCAGAGGCAGTATCAGGGTGGACAGTTTCAGTGGGACGAGCGAACTGACGGCCCCAGTTACGCATGACGGACGTACGATGACGCGGGTTCTGCCACCTAAAAAGGTCGGCTGCAAGCCCCGCGTAGTCACAGGGAACCTCGGCAGCCTCGAGTTGAGAGACGAGCGAACGCAGATGCACGAGAAGTCCCTCGAATGTGGGGGCCTGAACGGCCGCGGAAAAACGCCGATAGATCGGTGCTTCCTCGGCCCGCTTGTCGCCGCTTTGTCCCTCGGCTACGACTCGGATCGCGGAAGCGAAGCTGCGCGGACGATCCGACGTGTCGTGCATCGGCCTCGTAGTCGATCCCTGGTGAAGCGCCCAGAGCGTGAGAGCCCCATGGACGGCCTTCTCGCCTCTGGTCGGCTCGTCGCCCAGATAGCCGGGGCGGCCATCGAGCGTGAGGTCCCACAACTCGGGCACCGATCCAGCTTCTCGTGAAAGCGCTCCCCTCAGCTGCGCGCGAAGGGCACGGGCCGACGGAGTCTCCTTCCAGAGTCTATTCACGATCAACCCACCGACGCGGCCATAGACCGCGCCGTGCGTCGCCAGACCTTTCACACCGCCATCCGGAGGTGTCACCGGAGCAGCATCATTGCTGGTCATTTCGTTCCTTCCTGATTGGTTTTCTGTAACGGGAGATGCTTGTTGAGCGCCGCCCGAAAGTAGTTGTCGGCGATACCGACGTTCATGTAGCCCCTGCTGGTATCCCGACCGATGATTGCCGACGACGACGCGCCCCTCACAAGTTCAGCCCGAATGTCAAGGGCGTGCTGACGCAGGGAGCGCTCCCACCGCCGCCCGGCGTCCCTCGCGCTTTCGCGGCCATCGACCTGTGTCAGCCAGGTCCTGAAATCGGTGTCGACTGCGCTGAAGAAGACTTCCTTGGCGCGGTCTCGGGCTCCATCACCGGCACCGTCTCCGCTCTCGCCAGCGGCACGCACGAGATTGGCCGCAAAGTTCCCCACGTGTCTGGCAATCTCCTCGGTGAGGCGGACTTGCCGGTCGATTTCGGCTGACAGATCCTCGTGTTCAACTCGCATGACAGCGACCGACAGCGTCAGCTCATCCGAGTAGATATCCTCGAATGTCGCTTCCTGCGGCCCGTAGGTGACGCCAACAGCCTGAATCCGCATCACCTTGGGATAGGTGGTCTCGATCGAAGCATTGTCCAGCTGGTAATGGAAGGAAAGCGTCGCCGAGGGGAGGAACTCCTGCTTGGGCTGCTTGTCCACGCCCTGCACGGTTGTCACGGTGGGAAGGGTTCCGGGCAGATTGCGCCAGAGCGCGCGGCCCGCCTCGTATTTACGAGGCATGTAGACGTCCTGCTTGAACTTCTTGGACTGGGGTGTCGAGTATCGCCACAAGCTCTGCGGCTCATACCGATGCATCTGCTGTGGCGCTAGTTTGTCTCCCTGAGCAAGGACGACTCCCGTGACGCCCTCGCGGTTCCCCACGAGCCTAACCCGACGAGAATGCCATGTCAGCAGACGTGGAATACTGATGTCTCGTGGTGTGCCTGACGGATCGAGGAGCGAGTAGTCTCCGCGCACCGCGCTCTCCGCTTCGGAGACCTCCCAGCTGCATGCTCCCCACTCGGTTGAGCTTTCGACGCCACGCAGTTGTGCAGCATCGGTGGGAACCAAATTCAGGACCAGCGTTTCGTCCAGGTCCTTACCCTTAAGCCACACGAGTCCAAGGTGACCGCACCACGATGGGCCGATGGGATACCCTTTCCCTCCCTTGACTTGAGAATCACCGACTGCACCTGAACGGATGCCCGACGGATCATACGCCTGCGCGTGAACCAGCCAGCGAGCAGCTTCCGACGGGGGAATACACGCGAGAGCACACCCATGTCGAGTGGTGAAAAACTGCTCGCCGTTGGGAACATCGGCGATCAGTTTTTCAAGCCCTGACACCACGTCCTTCGCAGTCCGCAGGTCTGCAACCTGCATAAAGGGATACCGGCCCCCGAACAGGTAGAAACGATCCCTCCACCGTTCGAGGTACTCGATCATCTGTTCCGTGGGAGCGCCTTCGTCCCACTGCCTGGCCCAGTCGTGTGCATCGCGCGGTGGCGCCACACGATACGCGATGGCCAAAACGAGTCGCTGGATCGCGATGCTCTGCGTCGGTAGCTCGCACGCGAGATCGGCAATCTCTGTCGTGCGCCGAAGAAGCTCCAGCAGCCCGACATCGGCGATGGTCCCGTCGAGGAGCCGGACGGGTATCCACGGCTCGTCGAGCAGGTTGTACTCAGGGTTCTTCATTGACCCTGCACCTCCATTCCTTTTTCTGTGGAGTATGTGAATGTGTGTCCGCACAGGTCGCGCGTGAGGCGCTCCCCGCCGGGGGTTTTGTACATCGCGAGGATCAGTTCTCCCGCCAGGAACGGGTGCTCACGACACGCCCATTCCGCCGTAATGGGATCATCCCAGATGGCACCTGCAACTGCGTCCACCGCCTGGTCGACGCTCTGCCCGCGAGTGCGCAACGCCCACGGCGGCAGGGAGATACTCCACGAGCAGATGTCGGCGATGCGCCCTCGAGCGTTGTATTCGCCGACCTCAAGTTCTTCATCGTCGGTGGCCCCTCCGGTGAGGGGTGGCGGCACCGGGACGTTGCCCAGCTCGGGATCAATCGCGACGACGAGGACGGGAATCTGGTCTTCGCCCTCTCGCACCGCGGCGCGAGCTGCGGCAACTCCCGGTCCCTTGGTCTCCTCCCCCGTGGCGGCGTTTCCTTGGAGCTTCTCTTCGAGCTCGGGGGCCTGCCATCGTGGAAGATTCGCGCCGTCGAGGCACCACGTGCTCGCCCGCATCCGTGATTGCGCGGTGCTGCGTTCTCGTTCGTCGAGCGCGGTGTCGAAAGCACCGGCCCATTGAGCGGGTCCGACGGCTTGTACGTCGGAGTACGCCAGCGCGGTGAGCTTCGCGTAGTCGACGGGTTCACGGACCGTAATCTCGCCGCGATCCGCAAGAATTCCGAGGGTGCGCAGAACCGCGTGTCGCGGGTAGACGTGGTCTGTCCCTGTCGAGTAGGCCCACGGCACAGCAAAGAGGTCCTCCACCAGCACCAGGCATCGGGCCTTGCGCAGCCCCGCAGGGCGATCCGCCCGCTCATGTCGATGCAGTCGCCCGATGCGTTGCAGGATCAGGTCCATGGGCGCGGGGTCCGTGAGCATGAGGTCGAAATCGACGTCGAGGCTCTGCTCGATGACCTGTGTTGCGACGACGACGTGACGCCGGGGACGCCGTCCGGCGTTCTTGCCGAAGAGCTCCAGCAACCGACGGTCACGCGCCGCACGCTCAGCTGCCAAGAAACGCGAGTGCAGCAGGGTCGTCTGCTCGCGTCCAAAGACAGCCTTCAACGCGTCATAGGTCTCCTGCGCCTCGCGGACCGTATTGCGGATAACGACGGCACATCCGCCATCAGCTAGCTCGCGGTCCAGCAGTTCCGCGATCTCCCGGGGGGATCCCACCGATGTCGGCACGATCCGCTTGGCTGCCTCAGCCTCGCCGTCAATCTCGTGGACGCGCACACCGGCGGAAGACACCGTCGAGATGACCGGATACCCGATCATGCCCTCGACCAACTGAGCGCCTTCGCCCGACGATCCACGGCCTCGTCGATAGGCGTCCAGAAGCGCGCGGCGACGCGCGGGCGGCAGGGTCGCAGACAGCAGGACGACGGGGATCCCGTACATGCCGAGCCACGTGAGGGCGGCCTCCAGGTAGGTCTCCATGTACTCGTCGGCGGCGTGCACCTCATCGATGACGACCACCTTGCCCATGAGCCCGAGATGGCGCACCAGCACGTGGCGCGACTTGAGAGCCGCGAGTAGTACCTGGTCGATCGTGCCGACCACGACAGGCGACAGGGTCGCGCGCCAGCGCTGCCCCATCCACCGGCTCGCGTGAAGACCCAGGTCCTCCTCGTCGTCGTGCACTTCGAGGGGACTCTGACCACTGTCGAGAAGCTTCATAAAGCTCTCGTTGAGGCTGTTCTTTCCGTGGGCCAGCTGGATGCCCAGCCGCTGCGGCTCATCGCCCAGGATGCTCGTGAGCCACGAGGTGACGCGCTCAAACATGGCGTTGGTCGTGGCCTGTGTGGGCAGCGCGACAAACACTCCCTGCAGGCCGCGAGCACGCATCAGAACCTCAGCGGCTGCAAAAGCCAGCTCGGTCTTCCCGGACCCTGGCGGCGCCTCGACGATCATGAGATCCGGGTCTTCGGTAGAGGCGATTTCTACAGCCTCGCGCTGGGCACAGGTCGGCCGGTACGAGGCCGGCCACCCGAAGCGACGCCGATAGAAGTCTGCGGTTGGTTCCCCGAGAGTGGCGGGCAGACGCATGGGGGCAGGAAACGCTGCTCGCTTCCATCCGCGCGCTGCCCGTTTGCGCTGTTGCCCGGCATCCAGCTCCGGGTAGAACCGAATCGCACATTCCTTATCTTCCTTGTCGGGGCGGGGGCGCAGCGGAAAGTAGTCCTCATTTGAGGCGAGCCAGTCCGCGATGACGAGCGCCGAGGCATAGGCGGAGGCGACGGCAATGGGGAGCTCAGGCAGCGCAGTTCCTGGCGCTTCGAGCGGAAAGCCGCTGCGCTTTGCCATCCACCGCAGAATCTCCACGCGAGCTTGCCCCCATCGAGGGTCGTCCTGCTCCGACCCCTCTTGTGTCCTGTATTGCTGGCGCGCGACGTTGACCGCACCCGCATCCGGGTAACGCCCGTGGTGAATTCCTACGAGGACCGCCCAATGAACGGCGCGCGCAGCGTCGCCTCCGCCGCGAACAATTGCCTCCTGAAACGCGAACTGACTGACGAGGCCGTGGGGAAGGAACGCTCGCTCTGCATAGTCTTTCTTTCGCATCACTACGAGGCCTTGGTGCCGAATCAGCTCGGCAAGGTCTTGGCGCTGACATGCGAAGCGGCAATCCACTTTTCCCACATCGTGCACCCCTGCTAGGAACACGAACGCCGCCCGTGCCTTCGCCTGGTCCCCTTCCCACAC
The DNA here is from genome assembly GCF_963540955.1 of Actinomyces bouchesdurhonensis. NCBI lineage: Bacteria > Bacillati > Actinomycetota > Actinomycetes > Actinomycetales > Actinomycetaceae > Actinomyces > Actinomyces bouchesdurhonensis. The sequence continues at coordinate 12,827 of NZ_CAUTSL010000040.1, read as the reverse complement.
GGAGGCCATGAGACGACGATGATGCTCACTCACATAGTCATCAAAAAGATGCCCTGCAACATCTGCTGCATCCATCAGGTGCTGTACGACGGAGAGCCAACTGTCAGCGTTACCACTCTTCGCCCAAAAGCAACGGGCAAGGTCGGACAGATCCGAAGCCGTGAGGGCAGGCTGCGCGGCAGGAAAAACCGGCGGTGCCGCAACCGGACGAGGGGCGGTCGCCTCACTACCTTGTTTCTTTCGGGCCATCATCTCTACCTCGAGTAGATTTAGCTTCCTACGCAACCAAAACACGCTACGATGAGTGAGTCTGGTTACTCTGAAATTGTTGAGCCCAGCAGCCCCGACGGGGCAGCGATCACCCCGAGGGGTTGATAGGTACACGATAACATCAAAATTTGCCTTATGCAACGCATGTTCGGCATAACGTCTTCGCTGCGCGAAGGAAAGAGCCCAACCATAGAAAATCCCCGCTTTCGCGGGGAAAACGTCCTCCTGATGCATCGCATAGGTTCATCCCCATACAGGGAACACGGCAGCAACAGCCACCACACGCGCTCGCAGGACCTCACAAACGTATCACCCGCCCCACCCCCGCGCGCCATAACGGCACAAACCGCACGATCCTGAAAGAATAGGGGTATGTCGAATGAGTCGCGTGAAAACCTGCAGGGTACGGATAGCCAGGACGTGGCCGACCTGACGGCCGCCACGGGGCAGGCCGTCTCCGAGCCGACCGCCGCCGCGGTCGACGCTGCCGCCGAGGGGGCCACGGCCTCGTCAACGAACGAAACCCCGACGCAACAGCCGCAGCAGACACAACCGCAGGCGCCCCAGCCCACGCAGGGTGAGGTCGTCATCGCGCCGCTGCCTGGGCACCTGCCGACGACCGAGCCTCGCCCTTGGTACCGGTCGCGTCGTTCCTTCGCAGCGAAGGGCCGTGGCGGCAAGGTCCTGGTCGCCGGCCTGGGCTTGACCTACACAGATGACGCGACCGGCGCGGTGCTCCTGGCAGACGTCGACATGGGTTTCCGGGCGCGCACGCTCAGCGCAATCCTGGACCCGAGTGGGCGCCGCGCACGCGCCCTCTTCCTGATTCTCGCGGGCCTCGAAGAGCCACACGCCGGTCGTATCGTCGCCGCGCCCTCGCGTTCGTGGGCGGCGCGCCTGGCGGGACGCATCGGATCGGTTGCGCTGATCCGCACGGATTCGCCGCTTGACAACGCGCTGACGATCCGCCAGAACATCCTCGCTCCCCTGTCGGCCACAGGTTCCGTCGCCGACTGGGACAACCTCGTGGGCGCCCTCCAGGTGACGGGCCTCGCTCAACGCGTCGATCTGCGCCCCTCCGAACTCACCCGGTGGGAGCGGTTCAAGGCGCTCATCGCCCGCGCGATCGTGTCCGGCGCCGACGTGTTCCTCATCGAGGACCCCGTCTCCCTGCCCGCCGATGCGCACGCCGAGTTCGAACCACTCCTACGCTCGCTCACCAACGCGGGCTGCGCTGTCGTCGTCTCAACAGCGTCCGCCGAGTTCGCCGCCTCCACGGACCGTGCGATTCTGCTCACGAACGGTCGGGTCGCCCTCGACGCGCCCGGCCCTTCGCAGGCCATCATCGCTGCTTCCCTCGAAGCCAACCCTGAGGATCCGAAGTCGATGCTCGCACTCCTCCCCTCCTCTCCTTCCGCCTTTGACGAGGTCGTGGCTGGCACCTCCACTCCCGTGACCGCCCCGGCTCCCTCCACTCAGGGTCCCGCAGCTGATGAAACTGCGCTCATGGCACCGATCGGCGCCACTGACGCAGGGACCTCGGGCGAGGAGAACGCCGACGCGTCCGCGCGCGGCATCCCCACAGTCGACAACGAGGACTCCGCCCTGACCGAACCGGAAGTGTCCGACCTGGTTGTGCGCGCCCGCAAGATCCTCTCCGACCTGCCCGGCTCGATCGCCCCCCAGGAGTAGCCCCCAGGAGTAGCCCCCAGGAGTAGCACGACGAGTTACGTCGCTGGGCTGACAAGTAGCATACGGGTCACTGCGAGCCGTCTTTCTTCGTGAGAGACTAGGTGTATCAGGCGAGGCGACGCCTCGTTACCCCCGCACGCGCAGGAGCCCCCATGACCCAGCCCATTCCCCGTCCCGGGCAGTACCCGCCGCCCGCCGCACCCGAGCAGGCCGCGCCCGGCGCGCGCCACACTCCACAGCACGCGGCACCCGCCCCCGAGGCGCGCCCCAGCATCGGGACCCTCGTCGCGTCCGTGACCAGCCAACTCTCCGGCATTGTGCGCGACGAAATCGAGCTCAACAAAACGAAGGCGCTCGCTTTCGCCGCTAAGAGCGCGAAGGGAGCGGTGCTCCTTGCGACGGCCGCGGTTTTCGCTCTCTTTCTGCTCGGCTGGACGCTTCACACGATTGAGGTTGCCCTGACCCTCGTCGTACCCGCATGGGCGGCGTCGCTGATCGTCGTCGGGCTGCTCCTCCTAATCGTGATCGTATTGGCCCTCGTCGGCGCAACCGCGCTCCGCAGCGCACAAAAGCACCGTCCGGACCCGGCCGCGTCGGTCGCCGCCACTAAGCAAGCCATCGAGAAGGGAATGGGCAAGTGAGCAACACCGTCGCCCCTCGCACCGTGACCGTCGGCGATTCCGCCGCCGCGCAGTCTTCCGGTGCGCGCACCGAAGCACAGATCGCCGCCGACTTGGAGCGCCAGCGCGCCGAACTCGCGGCCACAATCGATCAGCTCTACGAACGCGTCCAACCCGCGGCGCTCGCACAGGAAGCGAAGGACGAAGCCACCGCCCGCTTCACGGCCATCAAGAAGTCCGCGTCACTGGCTCTGCAGGACGCTGTGGGCGGCAACACGGATGCCCTCAAAAAGGTCGGCATCGTGGCACTGTCCGCGGTGGGTGCCCTCACCGTGATCGTTCTTCTCGCCACGCGTAAGCCCCGGCGCGCCCGCCGCCAGGCGCGCCGCATCGGACGTGAGGCCGCCTCGCAGACGCTCGCGGCTCTCGCAGCCGCGGATGAGGCCGTGGAAGCCTAACACCAACTACCGTTGATCCGACCGTTCCCCTCACCCGAACATCCCGTTTGTGCGAGGGGAACGCGCATATCCGCCCCACGCCCATTCGTAACACCGTTCACAGCACGGCTTTTAACGAGCGTGTTTCCGCCACTCTACGAGCCAGAAAGACGAACTTGCAGCTGCGCTGTGCGCGCAAAACACGGTCCAAGGTGAGGCAAAGGCCCGTCATTAGCTATGATGGTCCCACGAAACATTTTGAACACCCAGGGAACCGCTTGACGCGGACCCGAACGACGCGGAGGGGGTCGACGCCATGGGGCGCGGCCGTCAAAAGGCTAAGCAGATGAAAGTCGCTCGGAAGCTGAAGTACTTCAGCCCCGACACCGACCTACATGCACTTCAGCGAGAGCTGGCGGATGAGGACTCGTACACGGCGAACGACGCCGAGAACGAGTCCGAAGAGGACGATGCAATCGACGACGACCTCTATTCGAAATACGCCGACTTCGCGAATATTCCAGCAGAGGACGACGACATCGATCCGAAACAGCTGGATGAGTCCTTCTGGACAGGTGGTTCCTCCACTAAGTAACGGCTCAGCCATCCGGCGGACCGCTCCCCGGCCCGCCGTTTTGGCGTGCCACAGCGAGTCCTGACCCGCGAGGCAATACGCACGCAACTCCGCGACCCAAAACAGAGCGCCCCCGCAGCCGTGCACCCACCGCGCCCACGCCTCGTACCCCGCGCGCCGGAATGCCGCGAGCATCACCCCCGCCACGCAACAACGGGCGCCTCGTACCCCGCGCGCAGACGCGCCCAACCGCTCAGGAACCCACGAGCAAAGCGGGGCCGAGGCCAGCGGCCCCGTACCCCGCACTCACGCGCAGCACAACGAAGAATCAGCCCACGCGGTACGTGCCGTGAAGCGCCACGGCACCAGCCTGCACGCCCTTCGTACCGGAAATGAGGCGCACACCGGAGGCGTCGGCGCTCAGGTCGTCGATCGACCCGACGCCCTCTACGGTCCCATCGCTGCCGATCGACGTGACGCAGCCCAGGACCCACGCGGCCACCCCGGCCTCGTTGATCGCGGCCAGGACCTCGGAGGCGACGGACTCGGAGACGACGGCGACCATGCCGACGCCCAGGTTGAGGGAGTCCTCCATGCCCACCCAGGTGACGTCGCCGCCGCGGCGCACCCAGTCGAACACGGCGGGCACGGTCCACGTGGAGCGATCCACGGTGGCGACGGCGCCGACGGGCAGGACGCGCGACAGGTTCGCGGCCAGGCCGCCGCCGGTCACGTGCGAGTAGGCGTGAATACCGCCGACGCCGAAGCGCTCGACCAGGTCGAGGCACAGGCGCGTGTACAGGCGCGTGGGCTCCAGGAGCTCCTCGCCGAGGGTACGACCAAACTCCGCCACGTAGGACTCCAGGGATACGCCGACGCGTTTCACGACGGAACGGACCAGCGAGTATCCGTTGGAGTGCAGTCCCGAGGACGCCATCGCGATGACGACGTCGCCGCCCGTCACGCGCTCAGGTCCCAGCAGCTTGGAGGCGTCCACGACGCCAGTCGCCGCACCCGCGATGTCGTAGTCGTCGGGTTCCATGACACCCGGGTGTTCGGCGGTCTCGCCGCCGATCAGGGGCGTGCCCGTGGCCTCGCAGGCCCGCGCGATGCCGGTGACGATCGCAGCGATGCGCTCGGGGACCACGTGCCCGCAGGCGATATAGTCGGTCATGAGGACCGGGCGCGCGCCAATCACGACGATGTCGTCGACGACCATGCCGACCAGGTCCTGGCCGATCGTGTCGTGCACGTCCATGGCCTGCGCGATCGCGATCTTCGTGCCCACGCCGTCCGTGGAAGTCGCGAGGAGAGGTCGCTCCATGCCCAGCAGCGCCGACGCGTCGACCATGCCAGCGAATCCGCCGGTGGCGCCCAGCACGGTGGAGTCGTGAGTGGCGGCCACGGCGCTCTTCATCAGTTCAACGGCGCGATCGCCCGCTGCCGTGTCAACGCCTGCAGCCGCGTAGTCCAAGGGGGTGTCGGTCATGGGTGGTGCCTTTCGCAGGTGGCCTTCGACGAGGCCGGGTCTGGGTGATCGGAGAAGGGGAAACGCCCGCGGCGCAGGGGTACGTCGCGAGAGCGAGGGTTAGCAGGGGGTAGCGTCAGGTGTGCCGGGCACGGGAGTCCCGGCGGGGATCGTCTCGGGGTATTCGCCTGTGAAGCAGCCCAGGCATAGGGATGTGCCCTGTCCGGTGGCCGCGACCATGCCGTCGATCGACAGGTAGGCCAACGAGTCGGCGCCGAGGTGGGCGCGCACCTGCTCAACGTCCATGGAGGAGGCGATGAGTTCAGCGCGCGTCGGGAAGTCGATACCGAAGAAGCACGGCCATACCACGGGCGGGGACGAGATACGGATGTGCACCTCGGAGGCCCCGGCCTCGCGCAGCATCTTGACCAGAGCGCGCTGCGTGTTACCGCGAACGATCGAGTCGTCGATGACGACGAGGCGTTTGCCTTCGATGACCTCGCGCAGGGGGTTGAGCTTCAGGCGAATACCGAGCTGGCGCAAGGACTGCGTGGGTTCGATGAAGGTGCGCCCAACGTAGGCGTTCTTCACGAGGCCCTGCGCGAAGGGGATGCCGGCCTCCTGCGCGTAGCCGATGGCGGCGGGCGTGCCCGAGTCGGGGGTCGGCATCACCAGGTCAGCGTTGATGGGGTTTTCCCGCGCCAGGGCGGCCCCCATTTGGTGGCGCGCGGCCACGATGCGGCGCCCGCCAATCGTCGTGTCGGGGCGCGCCAGGTACACGTACTCGAAGACGCAGGTGTTGGCGCGGCGCACCGCGAAGCGTCGCGAGTGCACGCCCGAGGCGTCGATCGAGATGAGTTCACCGGGTTCGATCTCTCGCACGACGGTCGCGCCACACAGGTCCAGGGCGGCGGTCTCGGAGGCGACAACCCAGCCGGAAGGGAGGCGCCCAAGGACCAGGGGCCGGTAGCCGTGCGGGTCACGCGCAGCGTACAGCGTGTTCTCGTCCATGAAGACCAGGGAGAACGCGCCCTTGATGCGGGGCAGGACCTTCAGGGCTGCGCCGACAAGGGGCGCGGGTTCGGGATCAGTGACCGACGAGGCCGGGGCGGCCTCGTGCGGGTCCGCGTCGCCGGGCGTGACGGCGGGGCTCGCAATGAAGGGGGCGGGCCCGGGGATTCGGTCGGCCATGCCGAGGAGGGCGGTCACGAGGGAGGTGTCGGTGGAGGCGCCACGCTCGAAGTCCTCACCTGCGTCGGCGATCTGGGAGGCCAGCTCGCGCAGCTCCGTCGTGTTCGTCAAGTTGCCGTTGTGGGCCAGGGCGAGCGTGCCCGTGGGTGTGGGACCCAGCGTCGGCTGGGCGTTACGCCACACGTCCGCGCCGGTCGTCGCATAGCGCACGTGCCCGAGGGCGATGTGACCACGCAAGCCCTGGAGGGATTGCTCTGAGAAGACCTTGGAGACCAGGCCCTGATCCTTATAGACCAGGATCTGTTTGCCATTGGAAGTGGCGATTCCGGCGCTCTGTTGGCCTCGATGCTGGAGCGCATAGAGGGAGAAGTAGGTGAGGCGGGACACGTCCTCGCCTGGGGCCCATACGCCGAAGACGCCGCAGTGATCATGCGGATGATCGTCTCCGAAGAGTTCCTGGTCGGACAGTGTTATGTCTGGCTGCGAGACGGGAAGCACACTCTCACTGTCGCATACTTTGACGCCGTTGGCGGCCCATATCCACGTTGTGGTGAGCACATTTAGTGTTATGAGCAGGTGAATTGGCGCGTAATTGCGCACGCTTTGCGCCGGGATCGGGTCGCGTCGTGGTCGAGATGACACAATGGTGTGCAGCGAAGTAGAGGAGGAAACGTGGCCAATCCGACGCTGATCGCCATCACGTGGGGCTTTGCCTTGCTGGTGAGCGCTCTGGCCGTCCTGTCGTTCGCCCGCGGTGTCGCGCACATGTGGCGCACGATCGCAGCGGGAACACCCGACCCGGGGCGCCTGACCCCCGTCGGCAAACGAGCGTGGGGTGTTATTTCCGCGGCGCTCACCCACCGCGAATTCAAGGGGCGCCCGTGGATCAAAGCAGCTCACTGGCTGGTCATGGTGTCCTTCCCGATCCTCTTCCTCACCCTGGTCACCGGCTACGCGCAGCTGCGCGTCCAAACCTTCACTCTCCCTCTCCTCGGCCACTTCGCGCCCTGGGAGTGGCTCACCGAGGTCTTCGCGTGGGGTGGCCTGGCCGGCATCATCGGCCTCATGATCGTGCGCCAGCGTGCCGGGCGCGGAACAGCCGCCGAGGCGGCCCTCTCGAACGACGACCCCGACGGTGCTGCCAGCGCAGTTGATCCGAAAGGCACCCCGCCCTCGTCCCTGACCCGCCCCCACCCGCGCGACTCCTCCCCGAAGGGCCTCGCTTCCCGCTTCCTGGGTTCAACCCGCTGGCAGGCCCTCTTCGTCGAGTGGGTCATCCTCATCGTGTGCGCGTGCGTCGTCGCCCTACGCGGCCTTGAATACGCGCTCTTCAGCGCGACTGAGGGCCTCGAGGCCCACGCGACCGCCCTGCACTTCCCGCTCACCGCCTGGCTGGGCGCACTCTTCACGGCTGCAGCCTCCTCCTCCGCCACCTCGCTGGCCAACGCGATCGTGGCAGTCAGCGCCCTGAAGGTCATCACCTCCATGACCTGGCTGACTGTCGTCGGCATCCAGACCGGCATGGGTGTCGCATGGCACCGCTTCGTCGCGATCCTCAACCTGTACACGCGCCGAAACGCCGACGGCACGAAGTCCCTGGGTCCGGCCGATCACATGCTCATTGACGGAAAACCGGTCACCAGCGAGGACGACTTCGACTCCGTCCCCGAGGACACGGTCCTCGGAGTGGGCACGGTCGACGACTTCTCGTGGAAGGCGCGCCTGGACCTGTACGCGTGCACCGAGTGCGGCCGCTGCCAGGAGCTGTGCCCCGCATGGAATACTCAAAAACCCCTCTCCCCCAAGCTACTCATCATGAGCCTGCGCGACCACATGGAGTCCGCCTCCAACGTGCAGATCGTCGAACAGGAGGAAGGACACCAGAAGCTTCAAGCCGGGGAGGTCCTCCTCGACAAGGGCGTGCCCGCCTCGCCACACTCTTTCGACCTGGTCTCCGCCCTGTCCCTGTCGGGCGCCACAGGCCCCGAAGGCGTCAGCGCAGTCACCGCCCCCATCGTGCCCGAGGTCGTCTCCGAAGAAGTCCTGTGGGACTGCACAAACTGCGGAGCCTGCGTCGAGCAGTGCCCCGTCGACATCGAGCACATCGACCACATCCTCGACTTGCGCCGCCACCAAGTCCTCATGGAAAGCGCATTCCCCCGCGAGCTGGGCCGCGCATTTCGCGGCATGGAATCCAAAGCGAACCCCTACAACCGCCCTGCCCGCAAGCGCATGGATTGGGCCAAGAAACTGGACTTCGACATCCCCGTCGTCGGAGAAGACATCGAGGACGCCTCACAGGTCGACTACCTATTCTGGGTGGGCTGCGCAGGCGCCTACGACGACACAGCGAAAAAAACCAGCGCCGCCGTCGCCGAACTCCTACACACGGCGGGCGTGTCCTTCGCAGTCCTCGGCTCCGGCGAGTCCTGCACGGGCGACCCCGCCCGCCGCGCCGGCAACGAGGCGCTCTTCCAGATGCTGGCCGCCCAAGCCATCGACACCCTCAACGACGCCAAGCCACAAAAGATCGTCGTCTCCTGCGCGCACTGCTTCAACACAATCGCGGGCGAGTACCCGCAGCTGGGCGGACACTTCGACGTCGTCCACCACACGCAGCTCCTCAACCGCCTCGTGCGCGACGGCCTCCTCACGCCGGTGGCCCCAACGGCCTCGCCCGTACCATCGGATGAAGAAACCACACACGAGGCCGGGGCGAAGGCCTCGGATACCACGCCGCCTGCGAAGGTTCCCCTGACCGTCACCTACCACGATGCCTGCTTCCTGGGACGCCACAACCACATCTACGAGGCACCGCGCGAACTCGTGAGCGCACTACCGGACGTGACCCTCGTCGAAATGCCGCGCAACCGCGACCGAGCCATGTGCTGCGGCGCGGGCGGCGCGCACGCCTGGTTCGAGGAGACACGAGGCACACGCATCGCGGACGCCCGCATCGTCGAAGCCGCATCCACGGGCGCGGACGTCGTCGCGACAGCCTGCCCCTTCTGCTCCCAAATGCTCGGCTCCGCTTCCGGCACGTCAGCTGGCTTCGTATCCCCCGCCACCGGCGACCGAGGCCCCTCGGTCGCGGACGGCGCCGCGGCCTCGCCGAATGGGAAGCTCCCGCAGGTGCGCGACGTTGCCGTCATGCTACTCGAAGCCGTCAAGCGCGGCCGGTAGCACCACGACCGCAAAAGACACGAAGGGCGGCCCCGCAGCAAAACCTGCGGGGCCGCCCGTTCACGTATGAGAGGCTCAGTCCTCGACGCCGACGATGACGTTGGAAGCCTTGATGACGGCAACGGCCTTCGAACCAGCCTTCAGGCCCAGCTCCTCAATCGCAGCATTCGTGATCGACGAGGAGATCACCAGGCCGGGAGCAACCTCGATCTTAACGATACCGTTCACGGCACCCTCGACGACCTCAAGAACGGTCCCGGGCAGCTGGTTACGTGCTGAGAGTTTCATGATGTGTCCTTTCGTTCGTATCGGTATGCAAACACAAACACACTAGCGGGCGGGGCGCACAGCGTCCAGGGATAGCTACTGCGCCGCCTCGTCCTCCGGAGCAATCTCCTCCAAACCGACCAGGAAACCATCCTCGTCGATCACGTTGCCCCCCACGAGCGTCGCAATCAGACCAGCCGCTTTCTCGATGTCCTGCGTGGAACGCAGACGCTCCAGGCGCGCGGTGCGGCTCATCGCCACAGCCCCCGGCGTCGGTGCAGCCCCCGGCAACCAGCGAACCTGATACTCGATGATCGCGCCCGCCGTCCACGGCTCCCACCGCAGCACGCGCGGCGGCACAGGAACCGCGTGGACCTCAATCATCATGTCCGACCTGTTGCCGATCGGACTCATGAGCGCATAACCGTCGACAACCTGCGGCTCGTTGCGATGACCTTCGAGTTCCTCACGGGCCTTCGCAATCTTCGACGCGATGTCCTCCCGAACAGGACCCAGCTCCGCCTTCAGCTTCTCGATGTGCGCGGCCTGCGCGGGACTCAGCGGCGGAGGTTCGGGCGCCTCCGGAACAATGTCGCGCGCGTCTTTCATCTGCTCAAAACCCGCACGCTCACGCATAGCTTGTATCAAGTCCTCGGGATTGATCCAACGCGGCGAATACACCGTCAGGTTCACCGCCGAATCAGCGTCGGGAACCATCACGTACCCGCTGCCCGCGATGCGCATACCACCCGCCAAGCGGCGCGCCATGCGACGCAGCGCCTCGAGCACGCGGTACTCCAGGCCGACGGGCATCCCCTCGGGGAAGGCTTTCGCCCACTCACCCATGACCGCGTTCGCCTGCTGCTTCGCCCGGGCAACCGGGCAATGCAGAATCCACGCATTCGTCAACGTCGCCGGAGTTCCCAGCGCCGCTCGCGTCGGCTGATCCAACGACCACGGCCCCACGATTTCAGCGTCAGATGACAGACGCAGGCGCCCCGGAGCGAGCCAGCCGGCCTCGTCCCACATGGAAATGGCGAGCGCCTCCAACTCGGCCGGATCCACCGCCTCCGACACCAGCAGCAGGTGGTGTTCCCGCGCGTCCTGCAGGTCGATGACCCCGGCGGGATCACTGACCTCGATAGCTGCGGCAATTGGGACCGCCGCCTCAGCGCTCGTAATTTCACCGTCGGCTGCGACTTGGAACGCCGGTTCACCAGTGGACAGCCCACCCAAGGACACATTCGTATGGGTGAGCGGATTACCCGTCGTCACGGCACTGAGAGTCGGGTCCGCGAAACTGTGGTGGGCGCTCGCCATACGCTCCTTCAGCGACCGCCTCACGGGCGAGGCCTGGGCACCCCCATCCCTGTTGGTTACCTGATCGGTGCGCGCAGTCATGCCCGGCAGCGCGACGCCCGTGATGACACCCGTGCGCGCCGACGCCGATGAGTGCTCCTCACCGGTCGCCGCGCCCGCGCGCTGACCGGACGGGACAGCACCCGCCGTGGGTATACCGATCACCGGGGTCGGGGCGGGGGGCTGCGGGGCGGGGGGCGTGGTCGTGGCGCCCATCGACTGCGACGCAGCGGGGATACTCTGGTCTGCCGCGGCTGCGGCGCGGGCCGCGCGCTCGGCGCGCATGCGTTCAAGCCGGGACGGAGGGGGCGGAGGATAGAGCGCCATCATGTCACCGTTCGATGCGTGTACAGGTGAAACGCTCGTGCGTGCGCGACGGCGTGGGACCTCGCTGACCCTGGTAGTGCGAACCCACGCCTTTTGAACCGTAGGGGCGCTGCGCCGGGGATGACAGGTCAAAGAAGCATAGCTGCCCGATCTTCATGCCCGGGTACAGCAGGATCGGCATCGTCGCCGTGTTGGACAGTTCCAGAGTGACGTGGCCCGAAAAGCCGGGGTCAATGAAGCCCGCCGTAGAGTGCGTCAGCAGGCCGAGGCGTCCCAGTGACGACTTACCCTCCAGGCGCGCAGCGATGTCGTCACCGAGAGTCACCAGCTCGTAGGTGGCACCCAGGACAAACTCGCCAGGGTGCAGGACGAAAGGCTGTTCTGGACCCACGTCCACGAGGTGTGTCAGGTCTGATTGGTCGACCGCAGGGTCGATCACCGAGTAGCGGTGGTTGTCAAAAAGCCTGAACAGACGGTCCAGCCTCACGTCGATACTGGCCGGCTGGACCAGCTCACGATCCAGCGGATCGAGGCAAATGCGGCCAGAGTCCAGGGAGGCGTTGATGTCGCGGTCACTGAGCAGCATGACTTGATTGTCGCACACTCAGCGCCGCGACAACACCCCAGGGTCAAACCAGGGGCTGACCCGACGCGTCATATCCGTAGGAGCCGGCGCGCATGAGGATCATGATGAACTCAATGAAGGCCCAAGTGCACGAGATGACCGCGCCGATGACTGTGATCGTTAGAATCAGCTGCGCGATGCCGCGACCGGGGCGTCCCAGGTAGAAGTTATGAACGCCGAGGAACCCGAAGAAGAAAGCGAGGACCAAGGCGATCACCCACTGCTTCGGCGGGTTTGCGTAGGTCGTCTGAGCATACGCGGGCTGGCCGTAGCTGGGCTGGGCGCCGGGGGCCGCCCCGTAGGGGGCCTGCGCGCCGACGTTGGGGTCACTGCCGGGGGCCTGCGCGCCGGCAGGATCGGAAGCGGTACCGTAGGTGGTCGCGCCGGGCGTTGCGGTGGCCTCGTCAAAGCCTGGGGCCGCAGCCTGGGGGAAGCTTGGCGCTTCAGGAGCCGGAATGCTGGTAGCACCGAAGTCGGTGGCCGGCGCCGGGGTGACGTTCTGCGGGTCGGAAGAGTTGGCCTGGGGGTCGGGCATCGTCATGGTTAAACCTTTCGTTCGTGGGAGCCGCGTGGCCGTACCCGGTACAGCCTAGCGTGTGGAGGGCCTTCCGTGTCACCGACGGTCACCATGAGTCACCCCTGAACGATCCCGAATGCGGTTACCCGGCACTGCGCGCGCGGACGTTTGGTGCCGAAGGTCAGATATAGGAACTGTCGCGGTGCTGGGGTCCCGCGCGCCCGTGATCGATGGGGGTTTTGCAGGCTCTTCAGAGTTGAGTGTGGGTGGAGGCGTCTAGGCCTCCTGCGATGAGGA
>NZ_CAUTSL010000039.1:0-22533 GCF_963540955.1 Actinomyces bouchesdurhonensis | reverse complement strand
TCCTGGCCAGCGCCTACTTCGTCATGAATCACGTGTTCAACACGCAGGGCGTCGTTTCCATCATTATCGAGTTCGTCGGCGGGCTCGCGTTCATCGTCACTATTTTGCGGAAGGGCCGCCTGTGATTTCCATTGATTCCGTCGTCAAACAGTATTCATCCTCCGTGCGCATCGGCGAGATCTCCCTGGAGATCCCCGCGGGCGGCATTACGGCGCTGGTCGGCCCCAACGGGGCGGGCAAGTCCACGCTGCTGACCATGATCGGGCGTCTCCTCGGCATTGACGCGGGCACCATCGAGGTCGGTGGCCTGAACGTGGCGACGACGAAGTCCTCCCAGCTGGCGCGCACCCTGTCGATCCTGCGCCAAGAAAACCATTTCATTTCGCGCTTGACGGTCCGACAGCTGGTTGGTTTCGGTCGCTTTCCGCACACTCGAGGGCACCTGAACAGCGAGGACGAGGCCATCATCGACCGCTACATCGGCTTCCTTGACTTGGGGGACCTTCAAGGCCGCTACCTGGATCAGCTCTCTGGGGGCCAGCGCCAGCGCGCCTATGTCGCAATGGTCTTGGCACAGGAAACCGACTACGTTCTGCTGGATGAGCCGCTCAACAACCTGGACATTGCGCGCAGCGTGGAGATGATGACCATGCTGGAGCGAGCTGCCCGCGAGTTTTCGCGCACGATCGTCATCGTCCTGCACGACATTAATTTCGCGGCCCGCTACGCATCAACGATCTGCGCGCTGAAGGACGGGCAAGTCGCTTTCATGGGTTCACCTGCGGACATCATGCGCGACGATGTCCTCACCGACATCTTCGACACGCCCGTCACCGTCGTCCCAGGCCCGAACGGTCCGATCGCCTGCTACTTCTGAGCGCGCACGCGCGCTCAGCCACGGCTCGACTCAGGTCGGTCCCCCGACGCTCCCCCGGCCTCGTCGGTCACGAAGCCGGGGCCGGGTAGAATGGTCGCGCGGCCCGCGTGAAACGGCCGTGAAACATCCACCGTCCCTGGGGGTTCCCGTGTCCATCGCTGCGATTGTCTTTGTCGTTTTCCTCGCCCTGACGCTGATCGCGGGCGGACTCTACCTCTTTGCCTCGGGCCTGGTCGCGCGCGCGGACGCATGCCGCCCGCCCCTGGGCCTGCGCCTGCGGGGCGTCGAGAGCGGGTCTCGGGAATGGCGGCGTGCTCACCGCGCTGCCTGGCCGATTCTCTTTTGCGGCGGAGTCCTCGGCACCGCCCACGGCATCGCTCTGGCCGCCATGCCCTTCATGGACGCACCTGCCTCTATTCCCTTCGTCTTCGTCCTCTCCGGCGTGATTGTCGAGGTCGGCATGTGGTTGGTCGCACGCGGCGCTGGGAAGGCGGCGCTCAGGTAACATCGTCGTTCACCGGGGTCGCGCGCTGCGTGCAATCGAGTGGGAACCCCGACCTCGTTGCTCTCAGACGGGGCCAGGGTTCCCGGGCTTGAAGGCCGCAGTCAGGCGGTGGGCCGCTCGCGCCGATCCAGCATGAACAGCGCCAGCTTCGAGGGTTCAAGCGCGCGGACCGCGTGAGGCAGTCGCGTGCCGAAGTGGATGACGTCGCCGGGGCGAAGGACCACGGTGCGACCGTCGGCCTCGATTTCGAGGGCACCTTCGAGGGTCTGCAGGATGACGGGCATGGCCGCCGTGTGCTCACTGAGGATCTCGCCGGTATCGAAGCTAAAGAGGACGAGGCGCACACCCTCTGCGTGCATGACCGTGCGCGAGACGGTGGCTTCTTCGTTGATCTGGATCATCGAAGCGATGTCACTCAGGTCCGTCATGATGGGCGTAGGGAGCGCGGTGTTGGAATCGAGCGAGAGACTCACCTGTTCTCCTTGGGTTTGCGTGCGACGATGGCGACGCCGCACAGATGTCGGTCGTACTTCTTGAACGTGCGCGCCATCGTGGTGACGCGTCGGCGCAAGTCTTTGTCACGGGCGATGTTGCGGGCGATCCGCAGGGTCCCACGCACGCCCTCGTCGGCAAGCATGCGGCCTGGCTTCAGCAGGGCCATGGGCGCCTTGCGTGTCTCTTCGACGACCAGGCCCGCTTCTTCGAGAACCGCTCGCCAGCCGGCGACCGTGAGTGGCCGCGCGTTGACATTGATCGCGCGCGCGAGCGCACGGCGGATCTCGGTGGCGGGTTCCTCGGCGATGGTCTCGGGGCGCATCGCGAGCTCGTGGATGACGTAGCGTCCACCCGGGCGTAGGATACGCGCCGCTTCCCCCACGATCGCGCGCTTAGCTTTCTCACCCTGCATGGTGAGCATGGCTTCGCCGACCACGACGTCGGCACTAGCGTCCGGCAGACCTGTTTGGGCGGCATCCGCGTTCACACAGTGTCCCACGCCCGAGGCGATGGCATCGACGCGCGCGCACGCGTCGGGGTCCCGCTCGACCCCCACGTAGGAGGCGGGACCAACACTGATGATCGAGCGTGCTGTTACTCCCATTCCTGGAGCGAATTCGACGACATCCGCGCCGGGGATGACCGCTCGTTTGAGGGCCCACATGCTCAGCGCGAGACCCCCGGGGCGCAGGACTGTCTTTCCTGCACGGGCGAGCACCCAGTGACCGGGCGTCTTCTCAACGGGCCGGTTGGCATATGGCAGGGTCCCCGCCGACGATTCAACGTGACGTGACATATACGCAAGTATAGCGTTATCTATTTACGTGCGCAGAGATGCACCCCTGCTCAATCGTCGAACGGAGACCCTCCGTCAGCACTCACAGACCAATGATCTGACCGAACTCACGCTTAATCAGTTCGAGGCGCTCGTACGCCGCCTTCCACGGAACCGGCTCCCCCTCGGGGGCAGGCAGGATGACCTCGAGATAGCACTTGAGCTTGGGTTCCGTGCCCGATGGACGCGCGATCACGCGGTCCCCGGCCTCGGTCAGTACCAGCACACCGTCCGTGGGCGGCAGGCCCTTGTAGCCCTGCGCCAGGTCAGAGACCTCGACGACGGGTGAACCTGCGAGTTCGCTCGGCGGCTGCGCGCGCAAGCGCGCCATGCCGGTAGCAATCTGCTCAATCTCCTCGACGCGGAAGGTCAACGGTCCGGTCACGTGCAGGCCGTGAGCGTGGGCTAGACGGTCCAGTTCATCCCACGCGGTGCGGCCCTGAGCCTTGAGCGCGGCGAACAGCGACGCGGCAACGACAGAGGACGCAATGCCGTCCTTGTCGCGCGCGATGGCGGGATTCGGGCAGAAACCGATCGCTTCTTCATAGCCGAAGGCCAGCTGCGGAGCGCGGGCGATCCACTTAAAGCCCGTGAGCGTCGTGTGATGTTCGAGGCCGTGGGCATGCGCAATGCGGGCCAGCAGACGCGAGGAGACGATCGAGTTTGCGAGCGACCCCTCCAGGCCTCGCGACGCCAGGAATTCTCCTAGCAGGCAGCCGATCTGGTCACCGCTCAGCGGACGCCATCCGGCCTTGGCCGCAGGGTCAGGGACCGCGAGCGCGCAACGGTCCGCGTCGGGGTCCACAGCGATGATAAGGTCGGCGTCCTCGCCGCGAGCCTGCTCGATGGCCATGTCGAGGGCTCCGGCTTCCTCGGGGTTCGGGAAGGGAACCGTCGGGAAGTCCGGGTCGGGTTCGGCCTGGGCGGCGACGATTGACACGTTCGTGAAGCCCGCCTGGGCCAGCACGCGCGAGGTGAGGGACGCGCCCACGCCGTGCATGGCCGTCAGGACGATGCGCAGGTCCGCGCGGACATCAGCGTCGCCGGAGGCCAGCTTGACGGCCTCCGCGACGTACTCGTCGCGCGGGTCCACGGCCTCGACCAGGTCATCGTTCATGGGGACTTCGTCGGCGGGGGGCGTGGCCTCGATGGCCGCCGCGATCTCGGCGTCGAAAGGCGGGACGATCTGGACTCCCTGGCCATCGCCCGTAACGACGCTTCCACCGAGGTACACCTTGTAGCCGTTGTCGGGGGCGGGGTTGTGCGAAGCGGTCACCATAACGCCCGCGTCCGCGCCGTAGTGTCGTACCGCGAAGGAGGTCAGCGGGGTCGGGTTCGCCTGGGGCAGCGCGAGGACACGCACGCCGGCGGCAGAAGCGACACGGCACGCGGCCGTAGCAAACTCGGAGGATCCGTAGCGGGCATCGCAGCCCACGACCAGGGTAGGGGTACCCGTCGCGTGACGTTTAATGACCTCGCACAGGCCGGCGGTCGCTCGGATAACGACGGCCAGGTTCATGCGGGATTCGCCGGGGCCCACGACTCCGCGCAGGCCGGCAGTACCGAACTCGAGGGGACCGTTCATGGCGGCGCCCACGCGGGCGAGGGCCTCTTCGTCGCCGCCACGAGCGGCCTCAATGTCGGCCCTCAGGGACGAGGCCGTGGCCGGATCGGGGTCATGGTCTGCCCAGCGCTGGGCCAGTTCAAGAAGTTCCATAGTGTCAGTCTTCCAATTCTGCCAAGATGGCGTTAGTTGCGGAGACTCCCAGGCGAGAAGCTCCTGCTTCGATCATGGCGAGCGCCGTGTCGGCGTCGCGGATGCCTCCCGAGGCCTTGACCCCCAGGGCGTCGCCGACGGTGGCGCGCATGAGGGCGACCGCGTGGACGGAGGCCCCACCTGCGGGGTGGAAACCCGTGGAGGTCTTCACAAAGTCAGCTCCGGCAGCCATGGATGCCGTGCAGGCGGCGACGATTTCATCGTCAGTGAGAGCTGCGGACTCGATGATGACTTTCAGGACGCGTGGGGCTGGGACGACGCGGCGCACGGCAGCAATCTCTTCTTCCAGCTCGTGCAGGCGTGCGTCCTTGACCAGCTCGATGTTGATGACCATATCGATCTCGTCCGCGCCGTCGGCGACTGCCTGCGCCGCCTCGAAGGCTTTGACCTGCGGCTTGACCGCGCCCGAGGGGAAGCCGACGACGCAGGCCACCTTCAGTCCATCGGGCACGTCCAGCGGAAGCATGGACGGGGACACGCAGACCGAGAAGGTGCCGGCGCTGGCCCCTTCCTCGATAATGCGTGCCACGTCCTGGCGTGTCGCTTCCGGCTTCAAGATCGTGTGGTCGATCAACGCGGCCACGTCACGCTTCTTCATGGAGCAGCCTTCTCCTTGTCTCAGAGCGCTGCCAGGGGCAGGGCGAGCTCCATCATCGCGGTGAAGGCGGTCTGGCGCGACTGCGCGTCCGTGACTTCACCGGTGACCAGCGAATCGGAGACCGTGAACATAGCCAGGGCCTCGACACCCGCGTGCGCGGCGGTCGCATACAGGCCAGCGCTCTCCATCTCGACTGCGAGGATGCCCATGTGCTGCCAGGCCTCGTTAAAGGTCGGGTTCGCGTTGTAGAAGACGTCGGAGGACATGATGTTGCCGACGTGGAAGGGGACGCCCCGCTCGCGGGCGCGGCGCACCACGTCGTCGATCAGGTTGAAGGAGCCGATCGGGGCGAACTGGCCGGGCAGCTGGTACTGGTCCATGAACGCGCTGTTCGTGCAGGCGCCCTGCGCGATGACGACGTCGTACAGGTGCATGTTGGGCTGGAGGGAACCGCAGGTTCCGATGCGGACCAGGCGCTTGCAGCCAAACGTGTGGATAAGCTCGTAGGCGTACAGGGAGATTGAGGGGATACCCATGCCGGAACCCATGACGGAGACGGGGGTGCCCTGGTAGGTGCCGGTGAAGCCGAGCATGTTGCGCACGGCGTTGAACTGCTGGACGTCCTCCAGGTAGTTCTCAGCGATAAACTTGGCGCGCAGCGGGTCGCCCGGCAGCAGGATGGTCTCGGCGATGGGGCCGGTGGGATCAATGTGGGGTGTCGAACGCATGTGTCGTGTCCTTTGTCATCTCAGGGAGCTGTGCGCTCCTCTAGGCTTCGTTACCTATAGGGCAAGGCTAGGCCTTGCATTATCAATATGTCAATATTAACTTTGACAAGTGTTCTTTCTCTCTATCTCTACACCTCCTTCCCCAAGCCCCCTCACTCGCTCATTTCCAGCAGCCCAAGAGCCAAATCCTGATCCACCACCAGATGCGTGGCAATCCCCATGCGCAGCGCCGTGTCCAGCGCGCGTGTTTTCATGAACCCCCCCGCAACGACCAGCCGCACGGGCCGACTACACAGACGCTCCAACGAAATGCTGACAGTACGGGCCTCAAGCTCGGGAAGCGCAATCTGGCCAGCCGCCGTGAAAAAGTGAGAAAGCGCGTCACCGACAGCATCGCGCAACAGCGCATCCACTTCCTCCCCATCCAGATGCCCGAGGTTGAGAGAAATGACTTCATCGCCGATCGCGCCGATCGTAAAGACAGCCACGTCAACCTTGCGCCCCTCCTCCAGGATCTTCATGATCGCCCGATCCTTGCACACGATCGATGCCGTCTTCGTGGACTGAAAAATGACAGGCAGGGGCAGGTAGCGCGGCTGAGCGTTAAAAGCATCGCAAAATGCACGCATCACCTCAAAGTCGTGCGTCGCACGCGCGGAGAAAGATGTCCCACCCTTGAGCTGAACAACTCGCACGCCCTGGCGCGGAGAACGCTCCAAGTGAGAAGCAAGCGCATACATCGTGCGACCCCACGAAATACCCACGCGCATGCCGTCGTGCACCAACTGGCTCACCAGGTCCGCGCCCACGCGCCCAACCTCATCGATAGCTTCCTCCTCGGTCGCTGCGTGCCCGTGCGCGACGCGCACGCATGCCAGACCGTAGCGCTGCTCCAGTCGGGCAGCCAGTTCGGAAGCTTCCTCCCGAGGATCATGTATCGTGATCGTCACGAAACCACGATCGCGACCATGAGCGAGGAGCTTAGCCACGGTAGGACGCGAAAGCCCCATACGGGCGGCGATGTCAACTTGGCTCAAATCCTGCTGGTAATAGAGTTTGAGAGCATCAACAGCCTGCTCGTCGCGCTTATCCACGTGTACTCCCTCCTCGCCCTGGCCGCGCCGCGATCAAGACACGGTCTCCAGAACAACCCCGCGGGCAGCGAACGTGCCCCCCTCGGTAATCTCGATTGCACCTGATAGGGTCTCAACTGCGCGAGCAATTCGCCACTCGTCGTCGGTGTGGAGAGTCAGCAGAGGCTGTCCCCTCGACACGGTCTCCCCCGGCTTAGCGTGGATCTCGATGCCCGCACCAGCCTGCACCGGATCCTCCTTAACGGCTCGCCCCGCGCCGAGTCGCCACGACGCCACACCCACGCTCAGGGCATCCATACCGACGATCATACCGTCAGCCTCAGCACACACCTGATGGGTGTGCACGGCACGAGGCATGGGAGCGTCCGGATCACCCCCCTGCTCGCGGATCATCGCACGCCAACGATCCATCGCGCGCCCGTCTTCAAGGGCCGCCTCCACATCAACGTCGTGCACGCCAGCAAGATCAAGCATGTGACGCGCCAATTCGCAGGTCAGCTCAACGACGTCAGAGGGACCACCACCGGCCAGGACTTCGACAGACTCCTCGACCTCGAGCGCGTTGCCGATCTTGCGCCCCAGGGGAACGGACATATCGGTGAGCAGGGCGCGCGTGGCCACACCCGCGTCGCGTCCCAGGTCCACCAGAGTGCGCGCCAGTTGACGCGCACTGTCAATGTCCTTCATGAATGCTCCCGACCCGACCTTGACATCCAGGACGAGAGCGCCCGTCCCTTCAGCGATCTTCTTACTCATGATGGAACTAGAGATCAACGGAATGGACTCAACGGTTGAGGTGATGTCACGCAGAGCGTAGAGCTTCTTGTCCGCGGGCGCCAGACCAGACCCCGCCGCGCAGATGACCGCGCCGCAGCCGTTACCGAGCTGGGTCAGGATCTCCTCGTTGGACAGATGAGCGCGCCACCCAGGGATGGACTCCATCTTGTCCAGAGTACCGCCCGTGTGCCCCAGGCCTCGGCCCGACAGCTGGGGAACAGCCACCCCGAAACACGCGACGAGCGGCGCCAGGGGGAGCGTGATCTTGTCACCCACACCTCCCGTAGAGTGCTTATCGGCAGTCGGCTTTCCGATCCCAGAGAAGTCCATGCGCTCCCCCGACCGGATCATCGCGTCCGTCCACCTGGCGATCTCGTCCCGCGTCATTCCCCGCAGGAAAACAGCCATCGCCAAAGCAGCCATCTGCTCGTCCTTGACAACGCCCTTCGTGTAGGCGTCGATCGTCCAGTCGATCTGCTCGGGGGTCAGGGCACCCCCGTCGCGCTTCGTTCGAATAATGTCAACGGCATCAAAGAGCGCCATCGTATCCTTCTTTCGTGTCGGACGAGGCCGGGGCAGGTAGCGCCCCGACACTGTCCAGGTCGTGTGGGCCAAAGGCACCAGGGAGGACCTCGCTCATGGGAGCAACGCCTTCCGGCATGAGAACCAGGCAGGAGGGGCCGCCGTGCTCATAAATGAGCTGGCGGCACCTCCCGCACGGGGAGACAGGGACCTCGTCACCGTTGACAGCAACGACCGCGACAAGCGCGCCACCACCGCTACGGATTAGCTCCGACACCATGCCGCACTCGGCACACAGCGTCACCCCGTACCCCGCGTTCTCAACGTTGCACCCACTCACGATTCGCCCGTCCTGCGCCAGTCCGGCGGCGCCAACGGGGAACCCCGAGTACGGGCAGTATGCCCGCTTCATCGCGTCAATGGCGCTACCCAGCAGGGCATCCCAATTGATCGACGTCATCGGTGCATCATCCTTCACTTCATGTAGGGAACGTTCTCAGCCGCGGGAGCACGCGACTTGCCGACAAACCCAGCCACCGCGATGATCGTCACCACGTAGGGAATCATTGACACGAGATTGCCCGGGACAGCGTTAGACAGATTGGGCAGCAGGTGCGCCGTCGCCTGAGCAAAACCGAACATGACAGCAGCCGCCATGGCTCCCAGCGGATTCCACTTACCCAAGATCAGCGCAGCGAGGGCGATGTAGCCGTTCCCTGCGGAGATATTGTCCGTGAATGCCAGAGACGATCCAATCGTGAAGAACGCGCCACCCAGACCCGCGAGGGCCGAACCCAAGACCGTGTTGTTCGTACGCGTACGCTGCACGTTGATGCCGACCGTATCTGCTGCCCGCGGGTGCTCCCCACACGCCCGCAGGCGCAGACCCCAACAGGAACGGAACAGGAAGAAGGCCAGCGCGGCGACCACGACGTACATGATGTAGACGAGGATCGTCTGATTGAACAGCGCGGGGCCGATCACCGGAATCTCAGACAAGCCCGGAATCTTAATGGTCGAGAGCGAAAACTGGTTGGTGTTCAGGTTCAGCGTCGACTTCTTCATCACCGTTCCACCGAAGAAAGTGGTCAGGCCCAGCGCCAAAACGTTCAACACGACACCGACGATGACCTGATCAACGCCATACTTGACGGAGAACAGAGCCAGAAGCAGGCCCATGAAAGCGCCCGCAACAGGCGCGGCGATCAGACCAGCATAGGCATTATGGAAGTACGAGGCCACGAGGACACCCGCGAACGCGCCAACCAGCAGGTCACCTTCAATTGCGATGTTAACCACGCCGACTCGCTCGGAAATCACGCCGGCGAGAGCACCGAAAATCAGCGGCGTCGACAAGGCAACCGTCGACACCAGGACCGAGGTAAGCGTTACGCCACCAGTGGTAGAACCCGAACCGGCGAACACGAGGAACCCACAGACAGTCGACAGGCCAACGAGGACCACCACGATGATCCGGGCCCACGAGGGGGTCCGCATCCTGCGAGCCGTCGTCACCAGGGACCACGCAGCAGCGGCGATCGCAATGACCGCGAGTCCCCACACAATGGGCGCGCCGGCAGTCACGATCTCAGGGATCACGTACGACTGCGACTTATCGTTGAGGATGATACGAACATCACCACTCGTCACGGCGGCAAGAACCACCAGGAGAACGCTGGCAGCAACGTAAACCCCGGGAAGTTTCCAGGACCGCTTGGTCTCAATCAGCGTTTGTGCTCCACGCTCACTTGTGCTCATCACTGACCTCCTTCTCAAGTGCTTCCACGCGTCGGGCGTCAGGAAGACGGAACATCCACCGCACCAGCGCCGGGGCGGCAATCAGCAGCACGATCACCGACTGCAGAATCAAAATCATGTCGATCGGCACGCCCTTGGTCTGCATCAGGTAACCACCAGCCTTGAACGCGCCGAACAGAAGACCCGCACAGAACGTGCCCAGCGGCTTATTGCGGCCCAGCAGAGCAACGGTGATCGCGTCGAAACCGATCGTTCCGGCGACATCGCGGGACACGTAACCCAGGGTGCCCAGCGCCTCGTTCGCACCCGCGAGACCGAGGAACGCACCCGAAATCACCATCGTCACAGCCGTAATCTTCTCCACCGAGATACCCGCAGTACGGGCAGCAGCTGCGTTCGTTCCAACCGCGCGGATCTTAAAGCCGAGCGTCGAGCGCTCCATCAGCCACCAGAAGAAAGCTAACGCAATAATCGAAACGATGAAACCAGCGTGAAGACGGAACGGCAGGGGCAGAATCCTCACCAACTCAGCCGATTCCGCTACGTCGGCGGTCACCGGCTGGTTCAAGCCCGGCGCCTGCCACGACTTCAAACCGAGCGTGTATCCCAGACCAAGGGCCGCAATCATGTTCAACATGATCGTCACAATGACCTCATTGGCACCCGTCTTCGCCTTCAGAACACCCGCAATGCCCGCGTACAAGCCACCCGCAAGCATAGCGGCGGCAATCGCCACCAGCGTATGAATGACCGGAGGCAGGTTCAGCGAGAAACCGACCCACACGGCAGCGAGCGAACCAGCGATGATCTGGCCCTTGCCACCAATGTTGAACAGGCTCGCACGGAAACCAATCGCCAGGCCCAGGCCCGCGATAATCAAAGGAATCGAGAAGAACAACGAATTCGTCAACGGCATGATCGTGCGAGTGAACGTCTTCGCCTCGGGATCAATGATGGCCCCGCGGAACATCGCGTAGTACGCCTCCGTCACCGACGCGCCAGACATCGCGATCAGGATCGCCCCGATGACGAAAGCGATAACGACCGCCAGCACCGACACAAACCACTGCGACGCCAACACGCGGGCAATTGCCAGGCGTGCTCCACCCTTTTGCTTACTCATCACTTTTCCTCCCTGCCAGCGCGATCGGCGGCAGCCGAACCAGACGACGAAGCCTTGGCCTCGTCCAGCGGAACACCGGCCATCATGAGGCCCAGGACATCACGCGGCGTATCCGGCGGGACAATGCCGACGATACGACCGCGGTACATCACGGCAATACGATCCGCGAGCGCACAAATCTCATCCAGCTCGGACGAAATCAGCAAAACCGCGCAGCCCCCATCGCGCGTGTCCACGATCCTGCGGTGAATGAACTCAATCGAACCAACGTCGACGCCGCGCGTGGGCTGATTGACGACCAGGAGCTGAAGCTCCTTCGACATTTCGCGCGCGACGACGACCTTCTGCTGATTACCGCCCGACAGGGACGAAATCGGGTCATTGATCGACGTCAGGCGAATGTCGTACTCCTCCTGTTTCTCCTCAGCGTTGCGCGCGATCGCAGCAAGCTTGCGAGAACCGAACGCCGAAAACTGACTAGAGGTGAATTGATCCAGGACCAGGTTGTCCGCAATGGAGAAGGAGGCGATAATGCCGTCCGTCATGCGGTCCTCGGGAACGAAGCCGATGCCCGCGTCCAAAGACTGGCGCGGATTGAGGTGCGTAATGTCCTGATCACCCAGGCGAACAGCACCGGAGGTCGGCGTGCGCAGACCAAGGACGACCTCGGCCAATTCACTTTGGCCATTGCCCTGGACACCGGCGATCGCCACCGTCTCTCCCCTGCGCACCTCGAAGGAGAGGTGATCGAGGAGGGGAACGCCCCCGGATCCGATGAGCGTCACGTCGTCGAAGGCCAGGCCATCGCCAACAAGGTTGGCCGGCGCCTTATCAACGCGCAGCTGAACCGGACGGCCCACCATCTGGGAAGCCAAAGACGCCTCGGAATCCGTCGGCGACGCCTCGCCCACAATGCGACCACGCCGAATAACGGTAATCGCGTCGGCAACGGCACGGATCTCACGCAGCTTGTGCGTGATGAACACGATCGAGGTACCCGAGTCCGCGAGCTGACGCATGATCACCATGAGTTCGTCCGTTTCCTGGGGTGTGAGCACCGCAGTGGGCTCGTCTAGGATCAGGACCTTCGCCTCGCGCGACAAAGCCTTGACGATCTCCACGCGCTGTTGCGCACCGACCGGCAGATCCTCGATGAGAGCATCGGGATCCAGGTCGAATCCGAAACGCGCTGACACACCGCGGACCGTCTGACGAGCCTTGTCGAGGCTGATGATACCGGCCGGCCCGGTGGGCTCGTAGCCCAGGGCAATCGACTCAGCCACGGTGAAGACCGGGATCAGCATGAAGTGCTGGTGCACCATGCCAATACCCGCCGCGACTGCGTCGCCCGGGCCCTTGAACGTGGTGGGTTGTCCATCCAGAAGAATCTGCCCTTCGTCGGGCTGATGCAATCCGTACAGGACATTCATGAGCGTGGACTTACCCGCGCCATTCTCCCCCAGCAGGGCATGAATTTGCCCTTCCTCGACCGTGAGGTCGATCGAGTCGTTTGCGATGAGGGGACCGAACCTCTTCGTGATCCCCCGCAACTCTAGTTTCATTCCTTTTCCTTCCCACCGTGGAGCACATACCCCAGGTGCGTCTGATGGCCTGGCGTCGCGAGCCGCGTCGTCGCTACCCGCTCGCCTTCGGCTCTCACTTCGGAGCGGCCTGCGATTCGATGGTCAGTTCACCCGACTTAATCTTCTCTGTGAGCGTCACCAGATCCTGCTTGATGTCGTTAGGGACCTGTGAGTCGAAGTCATGGAAGGGCGCAATGGAAACCCCTCCGTTTGCCAGCGTGCCCACATACGGTTCCGGCGTGAAGTTGCCACTCACCGAGTCCGTGATGGCCTGCTCGACGGCCGCACCGATCTCCTTCATAACCGAGGTCAAAACGATCGAGGAGTAGTCGGGGTTGGCCTCGTACCAGTCGGAGTCCACACCGATGATCAGGGTGTTGCCGTCCGCCAGTGCGGCGGTCGCGGCCCCCAAGCCCACGGGTCCGGCGACGGGCATGATAATGTCGGCGCCCTGCGAGATAAACTGCTGCGCCTGCTGCTTGCCCAGCGCCTGGTCATCGAAGGACTGAGTGAAGGATCCCGCCTGGGCTGCCTTGTCCCAACCCAGGAGCTGCACAGACGCACCCTTCGCGTCGTTGTAGGCGGCGACGCCGTCAGCGAAACCGTCCATGAACACCGTCACGGCGGGGATTTGAATACCACCGAAAGTAGCGACCTTACCCGTCTTCGTCATGCCCGCAGCGACGTAGCCTGCCAGGAATGCCGCCTCGGAAGTGTTGAAGAGCAGGGGGCGACCGTTCTCGATGGTCACCGGCTCATTCTTCTTATCGCTAAAACTGGCGTCGACCAGAGCAAAGTGCAGGTCCTTATTCTCGTCCGCCGACGCGTGCACGGCCTTCTCCAGGCTGAAGCCGACGCCGATGATCAGGTTGCAGTTGTCGGCGACCATCGTCTCGACGTTGGGCCTGAAGTCGGCGTCCGAGGTGGATTCGGCCGTATTGATCTTGACTCCCAGGTTGGCGTGAGCAGTCTGCAGGCCGTTGTACGCGGACTCATTAAAGGACTTGTCGTCCCATCCGCCGGAGTCTGAGACTGCGCAGGCTTTGAAGTCGGCAGCGCCCTCGGCATCGCCTCCCCCACACCCGGTGAGCGCGAGCGTGATGGCTCCCGCCGCAGCGAACATCTTCACAACGTGTTTCATGTATGTGTTCCTCCGTTGATGGTGATTCTTCCTTGAATCGGTGGTGGCCTATGCCACAGACCATGCCCACGCAACCATTGCATGAACATTTGTCAGAATCGACTTTTACGTCTGCTATGAATTGTGCTGACAGGCATTCACCATGTCAAGACAACCTATTGTTGGATTGGTAACGTTTCTGGCGTTAGCTCTCACATGCGCGCCACAATCAGCCACCACAAGGACGACAGTCCCAATGCCAGACCCGCTGCTCGGATGACATCGCACATGAGTCCGCACAAACCCATGACATCTGGACGAGACGAAAGCAGCGCGGGCCACAGACCACGCCCACCGATCGACGAGTGAACATATGCAAAGTCAGGCTATTACGTTCGTTCACCATGACCCGCACCGCCTCCGTTCCCATCAGTGACTACCGGTCACTTGCGCCGCGACAACGCCGACGGCGACGAGCCGCTACCGCAGCGACACCCACCGCACACATCGCCAAAGCAAAGGGCAGCCCCTGCGTGGTCGCGCCGGTGCGAGCCAAACCTCCACGTCGTACAGCGTCCGCCTTGTTCCTCGAAAGCACACCACCGATCACCCCAGAGGTACTCCCTCGCCCCTGATCGACCGACACCGTCGGATCCGCAGCAGGAGCATCAGTACCCGCGCAGGCAACGGGGATCGTCACCCCGTCCGAGGCCTCGACGACCGTCGCGAAGTCGGTGGCCACCGTGACGGGAACGGCCACGACATCACCGGCCGCCCTGCCCTCGCAGGCGCCCACGACCGTCACGGTCACGCTCGCCTGCCCGGCTCCGTCCGTCGTAATGACCGAGGCGGCGTCCGAGGCGTGCGCGTCCACCAGGGAATTGTCGACCTCGGCCACCGCCTGCGCACCGCCCGCGCTCACGCGCACCTTCGAGGTGATGGAAGGCCCCTCGGAGAAGGACAGGCCACGCAGCGGAATCGTTACCGTAGCCCCATCAGCGACCGCCTCTGTGGGCAGGGTCAGGCCGATCGAGGACTTCGCCGCGCGCGGGCTCAACGCGGACGAGGCCTCGGCGGAGCGATCCCCGCTACCCGAATGCGCACCCAGGTAGGCGTTGAAGGAATCACGGTCCAGGTTTCCGTTCGTGGTGGCCGCTCCCCCGCGGGTCAGGGCCTCGAAGGAGTCGCCGCCAGCGAGCAGGAAGGACACGGACCCGACCGTGTACGTCGCGTCGGCCCTGAGGGGCTCGCCGTTGATCGTCACCGACGTGATGCGCTCCCCGTAGGGCTTGGCCGGGTCGTAGGTGTAGCGCACGTTCGAGGACAGGCTGAGCTTGAGCATCGGCCGGGAGTTCTGCGAGTTCAGATCCGTCTTCCACTGCTGCTCGAGCGCGTCCTTGACGTCCGATCCCTTCAGCGTCACATACCCCAGCTCGTTGGAGAAGGGCTGGACCTCGTAGGTCTGCGCATACGTGATCGTCCCGTCCTCGCCGGGCACCAGGTCGGCGCGCAGGTCGCCCGCGTTGATCATGCCGATGTCGACGCTCTTCCCGTCCGGGGTGAGGATGGACTCGCGCAGGGAATCGGCCACCAGGTCACCCAGGGACGACTCGATGCCACGGTTCGACCCCGGCTCGGTCGTCCCCTCGGGGGTGGTGAACACGCCGCGCATGAAGGGGGTCGTGTACCCGGTCGCGACGACGCGCTTGCCCGCTTCCTTCGAGTCGGCCTCGGCTTGATCGACAATCGCCTGAGTGGCGGGGTCCGCGCCGCACTGGGCGACCTCGGCGGCGGGGATGAGGATCGAGTCGGCGCTGGTCACCTGCCGCGTCGCCGGGTCAATCGTCAGGCGGATCAGGCCCAGATTATCCGTGTAGGAGCCCGAAGCGACGCCCGCCAGGCGCGGGTTCGCACTGTCGAATGACTCGACCGAATTGACGTGATCGAACTCGTAGGGCACGTGCGTGTCCCCACCCATCAGGCCATCGACGTTCTTGCCGACCTTGACGTAGTTATTCTTCACGTCATCGTCAAGCATCGCGATGACAACGTCAGCCGTGCCACTCGACTTGAGTTGCTCGGCCAACGAGTCGATGCGCGCGATGGGGTCGCTAAAGGTCAGGCCCGCCGTCGTGCCGGGGCTGAGCTTGTAAGGCACATCCTGCGCGATCGCGCCGATGAACGCCACCTTCATACCCGAGGGCGATACCCACAGCTTGTAGTCCCCCAGGTAGGGGGTGCCATCCCCGTAGGTGCCCATGCCCTCAATGTTGGCCCCCAGATACGGGAAGGTCGCCTGCACATACTCACTCGGGTTGGACCCGTCGACTCGCTGCTTGAAGACCGCCTGCCCCATGTCCAGCTCGTGGTTGCCGATCGTCGAGGCCAGCGGGTTCATCGTATTGAGGGCCTCAATGGTGGGGTTGTCTTTGAGCGAACCCGACAGGTAGGGGGACGCCCCGATGTTGTCACCCAGCAGAGTGAACGAGGAGTTCGGGTTCTTAGCGGTCGCCTCTTTCAAGTAGCAGTTCACTGCGGGCAGGCCTGCCTCACGCACGACGCCCTTACTGGACACCTGCTGAATATGCCCGTGAATATCCGTGAGGTTGTACAGGTCCAAGACAATTGGGGTGGCCTCTTCCTGCGGAAGTGCGACAGCTGCGCTCGGTACGACCGCGAGGGACAGCGCCGCCATTGAAGCGAGTGCGAGATGCGTCCATCTGTGATGCATGGGTTTTCCTTTCTGGGAGGCGTCAGTGCCACCCCTGTTGTGTGTTTGCAGAAACATCGCTTGGGCTACTATCGGCGCTTCTTGCGCCTCGCGAGGGACACGGCCATGCCTCCCGCTCCGGCCAGGAGAACCCCAAGACCGATGCTCGCCTCGGCGCTGGCCCCCGTGCGCGCGAAGCACTGCGGGCCGCGGAAGGCCTCGCGCCCGTTGCGAGGGGGTTTTCGACCTCTTCCAGTGCGACTACGTCGGCGCCCAAAGCGTTGATCGCAGAGACGATCTTGGATTGCTGATTGGCGAAGGCCTCGTGCGAGTACGCCCCACGCACCCTGCACTTCTTCGTCGTCACGAAGGCGCCCGTGCGGTCCGGGTACCCCGTGCACCCGGCCTCGTCGACCCCCAGGTCGGAAAAGTAGTTGAGGACATTGAACGTGGCGACGCGGATATTCCCGCCAACCGTGGGGGCGGTCGGACGCTGCCCCATGATGGTCACCGGAGAACGGTCGGGATGCGCGGCCACCATGGACGTTGGTTGAAAGACGAAGGATCCGTGACGCGGTTCGAACACCACGGGCTCGTCGAAGGACACGTGGTAGCCGACGCGCGCCTGAGCACCATTTGCCAGGTACGCGTAGGGTACCCCGGTGGCTGCGCCCCGCAGCAGATTCGTGTTCGTCCCATCGTCAAGCGCGATCACACGCGCGGCGTTAGCGGCCTCGTAGTCGCGGGCCGCCTGGCCGGGAGCTACCACATCGGTGGCGGCGCGCAGCGGCTCAACCCCGGGAGTCAGCAACAGCGTTCCGTACTGATTCGTCTGATTGTTACCCGTGATTGTCCACGTGCCCTGTGGCGCGAGGAGCATGGACTCGTAGGACTCTGCCTGCTCCGCCGTGGGAACGCCGGTGACCGGCGTGGGGGTCACAGCCTGACAACCGTCTACCTGCTTGACGGCGCTGGCCTCCAGCTGCGTCAGGCTCGAGGGATTGTCTGTCGCGGACGTAGCAGGGAACTCCCCGACCGTGCCGCTCACGCGTACGCACGTCCCGTGAGCCGGGACCTGGTCGTTCTTCCCCACGTAGACGAAGAGTGCATCCGAATTCGTGCGCCCCTCATCCCACGCGCCACCACTGCCCGGCGTCTGAATCGTGAATCCGTCCAAGGTGGTGGCCAGCCCCGACTCCCCAGCCGGGTACGCGGTCGTCACTACGCCCACCGTGGTGACGACCGCCCCCACCATCGCCGACTCATCCCCCGCGCCAACAGCCTGGATGTCCGAGATTGGGGTGTCGACGAGGCCTCGACCCGGGTCCCCCGATTGCGCGGAGTTCTCGGGTTGGGCTGGTTGCGTGGCTTGCGCGGCATCTGAGTGGGCGACCTGAGCGGACTCTCCCTGCGCCGCTTCTACCTGGCTTGCTTCCGTTGTGCCCGGCTGGGCCGCTCCGAAAGCGCCCGGCTGACTGGCATCTACCGCCCAGGACGCGGGCACAAGCCCCATCGCGGACAGGGTGAACGCGCCGAGTACAGCTAGTGATCGCGTCCCGCACTTCATCGGGATGTCCTCTCAACCTCACCTCACCGTGAGGGACCTCGCGGCCCCGGACCGCAGGCACCTTTACCTGCAGCAACACGAATTTTGATAAGTGTATACGACATGACAAACAAATGAAACCGCTCGGGAAAATTCCTGGGCTACTAGCCAGTGGCATAGATGCGTCCAGAAAGGACACCCGAGTGCGTCAAATCTGCACCGGCTTCGTCAAACTCCCTCACACCCGCTGAGGTGCCCGGCCTCGTCACCCCCAGCCCCGGCCTCGTCGCTGAGCGAACGACGGTCAGGACGCCGAATACGGGGAGACGACCACCTGAGCGCGCTGCAGATCCTTCACCTCGGCATACCCCGTCGAGGCCATCGTCCGCTTGAGCGCCCCCACAAAGTTCAGCGAACCATCCGCGCGCGTAGACGGGCCGTACAGAATCTGCTCAAGCGTGCCCGTCGTTCCCACGTACACGCGCTGGCCGCGCGGCATGTCCGGGTGGGTGGCCTCGGAGCCCCAGTGCCAGCCGCGCCCGGGCGCCTCCTCGGCGCGGGCGATGGCCGCCCCCAGCATGACGGCGTCCGCGCCGCACGCGATCGCGCGCGCGAGGTCGCCGCTGCGCCCAATGCCGCCGTCCGCGATGACGTGCACGTAACGCCCACCGGACTCGTCCATGTAGTCGCGCCGGGCCGCCGCCACGTCCGCGATAGCCGTCGCCATCGGCGCATGCACACCCAGCGACTGACGTGTCGAATGCGCCGCTCCCCCACCAAAACCAACAAGAACACCCGCGGCGCCCGTACGCATGAGATGCAGAGCAGCCGCGTCCGTACACACGCCGCCGACTATGACGGGCACGTCCAGCTCATAGATGAAGCGCTTGAGATTAAGGGGCTCGCGGCGAGACGACACGTGTTCGGCGGACACCGTCGAACCTCGAATAATGAACAGGTCGACGCCCGCGTCAACAACCGCGCGCCAATACTGCTGGACGCGCTGGGGTGAGAGCTTTCCGGCGACGACCACGCCGGCCTCGCGCAGCTGCTTGAGCCGCTCCGTGATCAGCGAGGGCTTGATCGGCTCCGAATAGACGCGCTGGAGGGTCGCGATCGACTCCTCCTCG
The DNA here is from genome assembly GCF_963540955.1 of Actinomyces bouchesdurhonensis. Lineage (NCBI taxonomy): Bacteria > Bacillati > Actinomycetota > Actinomycetes > Actinomycetales > Actinomycetaceae > Actinomyces > Actinomyces bouchesdurhonensis. Next base: position 3,355 of record NZ_CAUTSL010000039.1, on the reverse strand, counting down.
CCCAGGTGAGCGATCTGATCAAGAATCGGGGTGGGATCCTCGTAGCGGGTCCACAGCCCATCCAGATCCAGGACGCCGATACCACCGAGGCGGCCGAAGGCGATCGCGGTTTCCGGGCTCATCACCGAGTCCATGGGGGCGGCCATGAGGGGAATGTCGACGTGGTAGGCGTCGATCTGCCAGCCGACGTTAACGTCCTCGGGGTCGCGCGTGCGCCGAGCGGGCACGAGCGCGATGTCGTCCAGTGTGTAGGCGCGCCGACCGCGCTTGCCGCGTCCGATTTCGACTTCGTGGCTCATGAACCGATTCTACGTCCTCCGAGACGCAGATGTGCCCGCCCTCTGCCACACTGGAGGAACCGGCAAAGACAGGAGCAATCATGAGCTGGATCGAGGACCCGTGGATGGGTTTTGACACCGAGACGACGGGAGTGCGCGCGCTCAAGGATCGCCTCGTCACCGCCGCGCTGGTGCTGCGCATCGACGGCGCATCCTACCGGTCCGGCGTCAGCGCCCCCGATCAGGTGGCCACGTGGCTGACCGACCCTGGTGTCGAGATCCCCGAGCAAGCCACGGCTGTCCACGGCATCACGACCGAGCAGGCGCGCCGCGACGGCCGCCCGATTGAGGATGTCCTCCACGAGCTGGCCGGTTCCATCGTCGAACATTGGCTGCGCGGCTACCCGGTCGTCGCCTTCAACGCGACGTACGACATCACGCTGGTCAACCAGGAGCTGCGCCGCCACCACCTGGGTTCCTTCGAGGAGCGCCTGGAGGGCGCGCCGATGCTGGTCGTCGACCCGCTCGTCTTGGATCGGAAGCTCGACCGCTTCCGCAAGGGCAAGAAGACGCTGACGGAGATGGCGCCCGTCTACGGCGCGGTCGCCTCCCCGGACGCTCACACGGCTGAGGTCGACGTGGCCATGACGCTTGACGTGCTCGCGGGCATGGTGGATAAGTACCCGCAGCTGGCGTCCATGAGTGCCCTGGAACTCACCGACTATCAGCGTCAGGCCCACCAGGATTGGGCCGAGGACTTCGAGCGGTACCTGCGTAAGCAGGGCCGCGACGCTACCATCGACCGCGAGTGGCCTCAGATCACGCCACGAGGCCGCGGCGACGACCAGCAGTAAGGGCACTTCGAGCGGGGGTCGGCGGACGACCCCCGTTTCTTTGTGCCTGAGGGCCGCGCACAGGGGGTCTGAATGAGCCGTGTGGGAAGACCCGAACGAGGCAGTGGCCGGGGTCGCGCCCGGGCGGCAGGATCCGGCTGCTCAGCATGCGCTGCGCGCCACCAGTGTGGGGCCGACGGGGCCGCAGCCCCCGGCCACCAAGGCACATCCGGATAGGTAACGAGCATCCGGATAGCTTAATAACCTATCCGGATTCACATAACCTATCCACGTGCGCACAACCTATCCAGATAACACCTGGGGGCCACGGGCTTTGCCGAGCAACACGCACCACGCACCGCACACCACCAGTGCGGAGGGCGCCAGCGGGCCCGGCGGCGCCACAGTGTCTCGCCGAATAAAAGTCGCACGTAATTCCCCTCGGTCATTTTTCGAGCACTGCTCAAAACGTTGCAATTCCAACGATGCAAAGTCAATGTTTGAAGCAGCCGCAGGGGAATTACGTGCGACATTGTCGGGGAACCATGCCCGCGACCGTTCTCGCACCCCACACAAGCCCAGGCCAGAGCATGACACCAGTTCGGGAACATGACGCCAGTGAGGGAGCACGATGCCACCTCCGAACCGGCGTAATACCCACCTCAGTGGTGCCACGCCGCTGACCAACAGACATTAACGCGGACCCGCGCGAGTGGAGGGGCCGCAGCCCCCGGCCACCAAGGCACATCCGGATAGGTAACGAACATCCGGATAGGTAACGAACATCCGGATAGCTTAATAACCTATCCAGATGCGCATAACCTATCCGCGTGCGCACAACCTATCCGAATAAGCCCAGGCAGAGGGCACACCAGGGGCCACAGGGCCGGGCGGGCTTCGAGTCGACGCGCCGAGCGAAGCTCGCGGCGCGAACGGCGAGCAGGCGGGCGAAGCCGCTCAGCACCCACCACGCACCACCAGTGTGGAGGTCGCCGGCGGGGCCGCAGCCCCCAGCCACCAACACGCATCCGAATAGGTAACGAACATCCGGATAGGTAACGAACATCCGGATAGCTTAATAACCTATCCAGATGCGCATAACCTATCCGCATGCGCACAACCTATCCAGATCAGCCCAGGCAGAGGGCGCAGCAAGGCCCGGAGGCGGAACTCCGCCTCCGGGCCTCTACACAAGCCTCACTTGTCGTTGACCAGGTCCAGCCACGTGCGGCGCTCGCCCACGAGGATGCCGAAGTCGCGGTTCTGGTCCGCGATGGCGGCGTCGGTCGCGGGGTTCTTGATGAGGGCGGCCAGCACGTCGGGGGCGGCGGTGATGGCGCCCACGCCCTGGCGGACCAGTTCGAGGACCTGCTCGGAGTTCTTGAAGGACGCGGCCAGGACGTCGGCCTTCAGGTCGTAGGTGCGCAGCGTGCGGTGGATTTCGGAGGCGACGCGCACGCCGTCGATGCCGTAGTTGTCCATGCGGTTGACGTAGGGGGCGACGTAGCGGGCGCCGGCCTTAGCGGCCATGAAGCCCTGCATCGAGGAGTGGATGCCGGTCGCGGTCACCTGCATGCCTTCACGCACGATGCGCGGGATGGCGGCGAAGCCTTCGCGCGTAACGGGGAGCTTGATGAAGAGGTTGCCGCCGATTTCGCCGCGCAGCGCCCTGGCCTCGGCGACCATGTCGTCGGCGCGCTGGGAGACGATCTGGACGTGCAGCTGGGCGCCATCGGGCAGGATGGACTTGATCGCGTGGAGGACGTCGAGGGGTTCCTTGCCTTCGCGGTACAGGATCGTCGGGTTGGTCGTCACGCCGTCGATGGGCAGGTATTCGAGGGTCTTTTTGATGGAATCGACGTTCGCGTGATCGATGAGGATGAGCATGGGCGGCTCCTTTGCGCTGTCGTGGGTTTTCGCACCCTTAGGATAACGCGGGCGGGAGCAGCCCACCGACTGCTCCCGCCCGCCTCGAGCGCTCGACCTGCGATTACTTCGCGGAGGAGGAGTGGTAGTTCGGCGCTTCCGTCGTCATCTGAATGTCGTGCGGGTGCGATTCGCGCAGGCCCGCGCTGGTGATGCGCACGAAGCGCCCATTGGCCTTGACCTGGGAGATCGTGGAGGCGCCCAGGTAGAACATGGTCTGGTGCAGGCCGCCGACGAGCTGGTAGATGACCGACGCGAGGGAACCGGTGTAGGGCACCTGGCCCTCGATGCCCTCGGGGACGATCTTGTCGTCGGAGG
>NZ_CAUTSL010000038.1:0-22647 GCF_963540955.1 Actinomyces bouchesdurhonensis | reverse complement strand
CGTCGAAGGGGTTGTCGTACTGGATGAAGTGCTTGCCGCGCAGCGAGTGGCCGATTGGTGCCTTGAGCGCGTCGGCCAGGGCGATGACCTCGTCGTGGGCGCCCTCAACGCCCGCGCCGGCGAAAATCGCGACCTTGTCCGCCTTGTTGAGGAGCGCCGCGGCCTCGTCGATGTCCGCCGGGTTCGGGGTCAGCGTCGCCGGGCGCACGGGCGCATAGGTGGGAACGTGCTCGACGGCCTTGAGGTCGGTGATGTCTCCGGGCAGCGTGATGACCGCGACGCCTCCCAGGCCGACCGCGTGGCGGATCGCGGAGTTCACGGTGCGCGGGGACTGGGCCGCGGAGGAGATGAGCTCGTTGTAGACCGAGCACTCCTCGAAGACGCGATCCGGGTGCGTCTCCTGGAAGTAGGTGGAACCAATCTGGACGCTCGGGATGTGCGAGGCAATGGCCAGGACGGGTGCGCCCGTGCGGTTCGCGTCGTACAGGCCGTTGATGAGGTGCAGGTTGCCCGGGCCGCACGAACCCGCGCACACGGCGAGCTTGCCCGTAAGCTGAGCCTCAGCCGAAGCCGCGAACGCCGCCGCCTCCTCGTGGCGCACGTGGATCCAGTCGATGCCGCCCTTCGCCGAGCCGCCGGTCTTGCGCACGGCATCCACGATCGGGTTGAGCGAATCGCCGACGATGCCGTAGATCCGGTGGACTCCCGCGTCGACGAGCTGAGCCACGATCTGTTCCGCGACGTTCATGCCATCTCCTTACAATAGCTGGCTGTGACCTTGTTAAATCACCGTAGGCATGACTAAGGTCCTATGTCGCTGTAGCGTGACCGACAGATCAAGGAGAGGGCGCCGGTGGAAGAGTGCCGCCTTCCTCCGCTAAGATAGCCACGCCCCAATAGCTCAGTCGGTCAGAGCAGCGGACTCATAATCCGTGGGTCGTCGGTTCAAGCCCGACTTGGGGCACCAATGCATCAGCATCTCGCCGCCTGGCAGGTTTGAAAGGCGCCGGGATCCAGCCGCCGTTCCCGTCGGGGGTGGGCATGAGGTCGGCGGGCTCGATGCCAAAGAACATGGCTGTGCGCAGCACTTCGTCAGCTGACCATGAGACATTGCCTCGCAGTTTCCGGCTCACCGACGATTTTGTCAGCCTGAGAGGTGCTGCGAGTTCCTGAGCCTGCATTCCGCGCGCGAAGATCTGCTGGTTGACGGCCAGGCCAATTGCTCTATCCGCGCTCATTGTTCCAAGTTCTTGGGCTGTCATATCTGCAACTGTATCGATTTGGTGCAACTAGTGCAACTGCATCCATTGACAGCAACTGGGCTGTGGTAGATCATTACATTCATGAAGTCGCGCCCAATGCAACCAGATGAGTTGCTTAAAACCGGTGAAGTTGCTCAGCGTTACAGTGTGGCCGCTAGTACGGTGCGCCGTTGGGTTGCCGCGGGAAGGCTCCCGGCGACCCAACTGCCTTCTGGGCAGCTGCGTTTCTCAGCTCGAGCTGTCGAGGCGGCAATGCGTGAACTAAACGCAGAGTCTACGGGGGAGCCTAGGAGTCGGTCATTGTTGGATGTTCCGCTGCCTGGTTTGGGTAGGGGGGTGAGGTAGTCGTGGAACGCAGCGACCGGGCGCCGACCTGGAGGCAGGTGGCACTGCCTCCAGGCCATCGTAAAAGATGCCGTGCGTGCCCGGCCCGTTCGGTGGGCGGGGCACTGGGCGTGGGTCAGGTTCGCGATGTCCCAGTGCTTACTGCGCCGACGTGGCCGCGGCGGTCAGGCCGTGACGATAGTTCCGTGGATGAACCACAGGTCGTACACGGTTTTGTCGACGGTTTCGAGGGTGAGGTGCCCGTGGCCGGTTTGGGCAATCTTCGTCAGCTCCCGTGCGGCCCGATCGAACTCCTCCTGTGTGACGTTGTAGTCGGTTCCATCGATGGTGAAAGTCCTGTCGCCCTCCGGCTCAACGAACCATTCGCGGGTGGTATCCATGCCGATGACCTCCTTCTGGTTGTTCTTCATCTTGTTTGCAGGCGGCTGGCGCCGCCCCGGTACCACCGTAAACCCGCCCGCGCGCGTCTGAGTGGAGCGTGCGTGGGTCCTCGTGGAGGGGAGCAGTGATGGGCGAGTACTTCGTCGTGCGGCGTGGGGCGACTGCGTTGCGTAATGAGGTCGTTTTTGATGAGCGGATCTCGTATGCGGCGCTGGGGATCCTGGCGCGCGCGTTGGCGTCTCCGGAGGGCGCGAACTTGGGGTATCGGGCGTTCGTTGGCCGGGGGCTGGGGGAGAAGGCCGTGCGGGCGGCGATGCGGGAGTTGGAGGCAGTGGGCTACCGGTTCCGTTTCACGTTACGCAAGTCGTCGGGGCGGGTGCGTACGCTCACGATCTTCTCTGACGAGCCGATGACCCCGCAGCAAGCGCGCGTGGTGGCCCTCGAACAGTCGCAGGGGGATTACCTGTTGGAGGGGGCGGCGTCCCCGGATCCGGAGCTTGCTGATGAGGGGGAGCGTTTGCGCAGGTCGCACCGTGCGGCAACAGGTGCCGCACGGTCTGACGGGCGCGCCTCCCACCGTGCGGCAACAGGTGCCGCACGGTGCGACCAGGGAAAACAGGGTAAAACCGCAGGTCGCACCGTGCAGCGCTCCACCGCAGCACGGTCGAGCGCGGCACTATCCCTACGGGATACCAAGTCTTCTAAAGAAGACCTAACCCAACCCCACCCCCACCCGCCCCAGAGGTCGACCAGTCTGACCTCGCCGGGTGAGGGGCAGGGTTCGGTTGGGTCGGGGAACGGCTGTGCCGATGAGGCGGTTGTCGAGGGGGAGGCTGCGTCGCCGGTGACGACAGCGGCACCCCAAGCGGCCTGTAAAGCCACTCAGAAGCCCCCTAGGAGCGCGAAAGGCCCTGCGGCTATGCCTGGGGGTGATCGGGGTGCTGAAAGCGCCTCAGAGGCTGATCTGGCGATTTTGGCGGCGTGCGTACCTGAGTCGCTGCGTGTGATGGACGCGCGGGGTCTCGGTCTTGTGGTTGGTTTGCTGCGTGAGCGGCTGGATGCCGGCTGGACGTCGGGGGAGATCAAGCGGTTGCTGGATTCGCCGTTGCCTGATCGCGTTGCTCGGATGTCGGGTCTTGTGGCTTCGCGGCTTCGCCGTCTGGTGGCTGTGGGGGAGTCTCCTCGGGCTCAGGCTGCGGCTGCCTCGCGTGAGCGTGAGCGCCTGGCAAGTCAGCGCGCCGCTGTGGTGGATGCGCGGGAAGCGCAGACAGTCCCGTCGGTGGTGCACATGAGCATTCATGATCTTGTGACGCGGCTGGCCACGGGGTTGTCGCCCGCTCGGTGCGCGAGGGTGGAGCTAGCTGTTCGTCAGGCTCTCGCGGATGCCTGGCATCGGGAGAACCCCCACGGTGGGAAGCCGTCACCGTCGGCGCTGCTGGAGGTGCTCGCAGCTTCGGGGGAGCAGATCGCGCGTCGTGTGATTGCTGAACACGTGGATGGGGAGGTGGCCTGAGAGATGGTGGATGTGGTTTTGTCTTGGCCTGCGTGGGCGCGGGCTCAGCGAGGTTTGGGGGTTTCAGCCCGCGCGTGTTTGCGTGAGCTGGCTTCCTTGGCGGATGATCGGGGGGCCGCGATCGTGGAGATCAGCTGGTTGGCTGAGACGACAGACCGGTCTCGCCGGACGGTGTGGCGTGGTCTAGCGGAGCTCGAGGATCGTGCGCTGATTGTGCGTGAGGGGCGCCGAGAGGCGGGGCATCGCGCGCCGTCACGATTCCAGCTGGTCCGTGATCCCGCGGGTGCCGTGGAGCGGACCCGTGATCGGATGCAGAGCCTGGGTGTCGTCGTTGATGTCTTCACTGGAGGCGCGGTTGACCCGGATGATAATGAGGGGCTGCGCGCGGTCCTTGTTGAGGCCTGTCAGGCGGGCTGGGTTGGGCAGGGGGCGAGCCGGTTAGCTGTGACGTTACTGGAGCATGGCCCCAAGCAATTTGGGCGTCTCGCGGTTCGCCAGGCGCGGTTCGAGGGGGAGTCGGTGTCGGATGCTTTGGTTGATGTCTTGACGTTGGCGTGGTTGGAGGCGCGTGCGTCCGCCGCGTCGATGATTCGTGCCCGCCGCCCGTGGGCAGTGTGGTCGCGGGCCGTGGAGTGCGCAGTTGCGGAGGAGTCGTTGGCGAGCTTGGAGGACCGGGGCGCTGTGACCACTACGGGGGTTGTGCCCGAAGGGGGTTCGCCCTTCGCTGGTGGGGCTGGGGAGCTGTATGTGGGGATTGATGAGCTGACGGGGCCTTTTGTGCGCGTGATTGACGCGTTGCGTGAGGCGGGTATGCCGTCGACGCTCGCGTGGGCGGGCAGTGTGCGTGTCGCGCAGATCGCGGCTCATGTCTCGGTCGGGAATGCTCATACGATGGCCGCGCGCGACGCCACGCTTGCATCTCTGGGGGTGAGTCCTACAGCTGCCCGCGCGTGGATGACGCTCCTGGTTGGGTCGCGACGTGGGACGGTGTTGAACGCTCTTGATGCTGATCAGCAATCGCTGGCTGAACAGGCCGCTGTCGTCGCAGCCGCGTGGCGCAAGACGTTGCTTATTGCGTAGATCACATGGGTGTGGTTGAGGTGCCTGACAAAAGTGTCAGATAGCTCCACTTTTGTTGGATTTTCGGGGTTTTTATGGTTGGTCAGGAAATGTGTGGCCGTCGATTTGCTGAATGTCTTTGATGATGTCGTCAATGAGTTCTTGGTCGTCGATGGTGGCGTCGTCTTCGACCCATTCGCTTTTGACGGTGATCTCGAGGCGCTGGAAGACACGCATGCGTGACATGTCGATGCCTTGGCGCATCGCTTTGTCGATGGCTTGTGCGATCGCGTAGGCGCGGTCGGTTGAGGGCCAGCCTGCGGTGTTGAGCTGGCCGCCGGCGCCGGGAGGGCGGCCGTCGAAGGTGACGGCCCAGTATTGGAGGCGTTCGGGCTGGGAGTCGTGGTTCATGAGGGGTGCTCCTAGAGGTGTCAAACGGTCTGTCATTAATGATGCCATCTTGGCTGGTTGTCGGCGTGCACGTCGGTGTGCGTGTACGTGCTGACGGATAGGGCGTAGAGAGAGGAGCGCACATGCCGTCTTGTCCGCATCTAGATCAGGCCTCACCTGCACAAGAATCGTGGCAGGCCCCTCAAGGCTCGCCTGTGCCGATTCCGCCCCCGGCAGTTGTGGCCGCTGCGCGCCCGTGGGCCCCGGGTGTCGATGGGCTTACCGTTCGGCGCCACATCCGGCGCTCCACCGTCGACGGCGCGCCCCTCCTGTGGATGGTGGGGGCTCACGGCGGCGCAGGAGCCTCGACGTGGGCGCATCTGCTTGGTGCCGGTGATGCTGGTGTTGCGTGGCCGCAGCACGTCAATCCATCGCGAGCGCTGAGCATCGTTGTCTGTTGTCGCTCAACTGCGGCGGGGCTGCGTGCCGCGCAGGACGTGGCTATCGAGTGGGCGTCGGGAGCGTTACCTGGGCAGCTTGTCGGCCTCGTTGTGGGGGCGGATGCCCCTGGGCGTCTCCCTCGTGAGCTTCGTGAGCAACTCCAGATCACGTCGGGAGCATTCCCCCGCTACACATTCGTTCCGTGGCAGGCGCAGTGGCGCTTCGCCAGGGAGAGCGATGTGAATGCCGATCATTCGCGTCGTATTAACAAGATCGCCGTCACCGTGGCGGCGTGGACTGAAAGGACACTCTGATGATTATGACGCGACTGGCCACGCTACTTGGGACTGATACTAATACTAATCCGCCTGTGGTTCCCACCCCCTCACCGAAGTCCATTCCTGGACTGACGGTTAAGATTAATGACCTTTTGGGTAACGCGATGTGGCTTGGCATTATTTGTGGGCTACTCGGGCTAATTATGGTCGGTGCCATGATTGCCCTTCACAACAAGAGAGGACCTGGTGACGGTGGCGAAGCGGCCGAGAGGGTTGGTTGGGTCATTGCCGGTGTACTCATCGTTGTATCGGCACCAATCATCATTCAGCAGTTTGTTTAAAGGAGCGATGTGATGAGCGAGAGCGATGAGGAAAGGGAACGGAGTCCATTCGCGTCCCCTTGGGTGATTGCCTCCGGTCTGGTTGTCATTGTCGTTGTGGCGATGGGTATTGGGCTGGGAATGGGGTTGGCAATGCGCGGCTCCAGTGAGCAGCCGTCGAATCAGTCAGGCCTGCCGACCGGCAGGCCAACGGTGATCACGCCGTCACCGAGTGCGTCGCCATCGCTCATGCCCTCCCCGACCCCCACGGAGGGGGTGCTCGGAATGGACTACATTTCGCAGCCGTGTTACGTCGACGAGGTCAATATGTTGCCGCTGGGTCAAACGCCTCGAGCGACCCATGTGAGCACTGTCCAGGGAGGTCGGTCGGTCGAGGTTGCAACTAAGGCGGGTCCCTTCGCTGCTATGGATCGCACAAATCTGTCGTACTGCTACTCACATACGGTGGAGGGCGCTATTACCTCTGGTGCGAACTTTCTCCTGCATTCAACTTGGGATACCGAACGGCGTGACTCGATCGCGATGGACCTTGCAGATAATTCAGATGGCACACTCGCCGGTAAGGTTTTTGACTCGAGTCGCTCTCATTCCGGTGTCTACGCCATGCAGCAAGCCCATATCACGGGCTACTACTACGAAATCCGTGATGAGAACAATGTGCTTGTTGTCTATACCTTTACTCTCGGAGATGAGCCGAAAACGCTCACCATGCCACTGCGCATGACGTGGGTGAAAGACTGGAAAGTCGTCTACCCTGAAACCTCTGACGCCTGGGGAATCGGTGAACTCACGGATGAAGCGAAGACACGGGTCACCCCGTGGAGCGTGAACTAGCGTGGGTGCTCTCGAAAGCCTTGTTAACGAGGCGACAACGTCGTTGGGAGAGATCATCCTCAACCTGGGAACATGGTGGGTGAAAGCGCCTGTTCCGTCGCTCTTTATCACGTCTTCGCCAGCGTATAAGTTGCAGGATTACCTGCGATTTCTCCTGGCTGCCGTGATGATTGCGTCCCTCATATTCGCTGGAATCAAAGTCATTATCGATGGTCGTGGCGAATCACTGCGCCAAGTTGCGCAATCTCTTGTCACAGTCGTGGTTGTGTCGGGTGCTGGGCTTACGTTGGCATCAACTCTCATCAGTATCTTTGATGGTACAGCCATCTGGCTCTTGAATACGGTGACGGAAGAAAGTGCCGAAACTTTCGGTAAGCAAATCATTCCGGTTCTATGGGAGAGTGAACAAATTCCCGGTGGCACGGTTCCTGTTGTCTTGCTTGCGTTGGCGGGGATCCTCGCCAACGTTGTCCAGATGGCGATGATCTGGATTCGGTCGGTGCTGCTTATGGTGATCATGGGGTTGGCGCCCATTATTGCTTCAACGATTGGCACGTCCTGGGGGCGTGCGTGGGCGGGGAAAGTCCTGGGTTTCTTCTCAGGGCTTGTCCTCTACAAGTTAGCAGTGTCGATCATTTATGCGACAACAATCCTTTTCCTGACGTCGGAGAGTGGCCTGGAGGGGTTTGTTTCTTTTCTGGTCGGTGTCATGCTCATGGTTTTCGCGGCCGTGTGTCCGTTTGCGCTCGTGGGGCTGCTCATGCCCACGGGAGCGATGATTGCTTCCTCAATGGGCGGGGTCGGCGGCGCTGCAGCTGGAGCAGCGACGGTCGCCTCGGGCGCGGTCGACGTGATGCATAGGGGGCATGTATCGGCAGATGCGCCACCGGCGCCGTCACCTCATGACGGTGGACCAGGAGGAGCAGGGTCTCCGTCAGGCGCTACTGCTGCACCCGACGCGGGAGCGGTGGGCTCGAATGCGGGCGCCGGTGCAGCCAGTGGGGCGGCTGCCGGGGCGGCCGAAGGTGGGGCCGCTGCAGGCGGTGCGGCTGCCGGGGCGGCCGAAGGTGGTGCCGCTGCAGGCGGTGCGGCTGCTGGAGCGGCTACTGGCGGCGCGGCTCTCATCGTGCAGGCCGTCGCAGAAGGCGCCTCGCAGGCACAACAAGGCATCAGCGACATGGTCGAAACCAGTGCGGAAGGAACAGAAGAATGAGCACGAGCGGTGCAACAGAGACAAAGATCCGTACGTATGGGAACTGGCGTCACCCACGCCTGGCGGGCCTGGGCAAACTGAGCTTCGTCCAGACGATGGCGCTACTTGCACTGCTCATCGTGTCAATCCTCGTCTACGGATCGCTTGGGCTCGCGCACGCAGCGGCACTGCTGCTGTCGGGGCTGTTGGTCCTCGGGGCGATGGAAATCAGAGACGCCCATGGCGTGAGCATCTGGGAAAGAGGGATGGAGCGTGTGTCGTTTGCTCGGCGCCGTCGATCTCGACGTACCGTGTACAGGTCCGGGCCGATCGGCGTTGTCCCGGGTGGGCGCGCGCGCCTTCCTGGCCTGCTCTCGGGATCGCGCATCAGCGAGCACGTTGATTCGTACGATCGCCCGTTTGCCCTCATCCACCACGGCAACGCTCACGTGAGTGTCATCATGGGGGTCTCACCCTCTGGTATTGCCCTGGTTGATCAGGAACGCATCGACCAACAGGTCGCACACTGGGGTGCCTGGCTTGCCGACCTGGGAAGCGAAATCGGTATCGCTCAGGCCAGTGTCTGTGTGGAGACGGTGCCCGATACGGGTGGGTCTCTCGAACGGCAGGTGAATGCTCGCCTCGATGCAAATGCTCCGGCGATCGCGCTGAGCGTGGTGCGCGAGGCTGTCTCGCAGTATCGCGCGGGGGCGGCGCAGCTGCGCTGCACAGTGACGCTCACCTTCGATACGAAGCGCATGAGCGTGAAGAAGCGGTCAACCGACCAGGTTGCCCGTGAGATCGGGACACGCCTGCCCTACTTGACGCACTCGCTGGCGGCGGCCGGGACGGGACCTGCCCACCTCCTCACAGCCGCCGACGTGACTCGCTTGGTGCGGGTTGCATACGACCCGGCATCCGAACCGCTCTTCGAAGAAGCAACAGCCGCTGGACAGGAGGTCGAATCGGACTGGGAGGACGCTGGCCCCGTCGGTGCCCGTGTCTCCTTTGACTCGTTCCGTCATGATTCGGGCCTGTCGCGCACCTGGGTGTTGACTAAGGCGCCGACGGGAGTCGTGCAGTCGGGTGTCTTGTCGAAGATGACCTCGATCTCGCGGGATGTTGAGCGCAAGCGCGTGACCCTGCTGCTGCGGCCCATTGATGCTGCGATGACGGGTGACATCGTTGAGCGCGATATGACGACGGCCGCGGCGGCGGCTGGCATGTCGAAGAAAGTTACGGCGCGCGCCGCGCGCGAGGTAGCAATCGCGAGAAAGAACGCGCAGGAGGAAGCCAGCGGTGCGGGTCTTGTGGACTTCACAGTCCTGGTGACAGCGACTGTGACGGGGGATGACCTCGACGATACAGCTGCGGCCATCACGTCGCTTGCGTCCGCATCGAAGTTGCGCATGCGGCCTGCCTACGGCGCGCAAGACTCGGCGTTTGCACTTGCCCTTCCCCTGGGCGTTGTCCCCTCGTGGCAAAAGGTGTGGTCGATATGAGCATGAACATAACGATCGCGGATCTCAACCGTCCTGGCGCTGGTGGCGTCACGCCGCTTCCCCGTATTCACGATTTTCGCGGGACGAGCGTCCAGGTGTGTGGCCTGTATCCGTTTGTTGCGGGTGGGACCCCGCCACCTGTTGGCGTTCCCCTTGGGCGGGCGACGGACGGGACTGGCGCGGTGTGCGCCGACCCTATCAGCTGGTTTCAAAAGGGACTCATTTCTGCTCCGTCGGCCATGGTCCTAGGTCTGAATGGGCTGGGAAAATCCTCGTTGATCAGGAGAATGGTTCTCGGTGGCGAGGCATTCGGTATCCATTCCATGGTCGTCGGGGACGTCAAAGGCGAATACGCCGACGTCATCGACGCGCTCGGCGGGCAGATCATTTCCATCGGACATGGAAAGACTGGGCTGAACCCATTGGACGGCGGTAATGCCGACGAAGCTGCGGAGATGCTGCGGGCAGCCGGGCACGTCCGCGAGGCACAGGAAGTGACGGAAGCGGCTCACGAGCGAAAAAAACAGCTCGTGTGCTCGCTGATTCAGATCATTCGACGGCAGGCGCCGAGCGATCGTGAGGAGACGATTGTTGATGCCGCTATCCGTGTCCTCGAGGAGACATATGTGGGCACGCCGACTCTCGCCGATGTTCTGCGGGTCGTCCAAGAGGGGCCTGAGCCGCTCCATGCGGCCGCCCTCGATAAAGGAAAACCTGGAGAGTATGAGCGGCTGACCAATGACCTCGAGGCCTCACTCCAGGCGCTGCTCATGGGCCGCTTCGGCTCACTCTTCGCAGCGAAGAAAACCGTATCCATGCGGATGGATGCGTCCGTCGTTTTTGACGTGTCCTCGCTCATGTACGCCGACGAGGACCTGCAAGCAGCAGTCCTTCTATCGTGTTGGTCTTACGGTTTTGCCACCGTTGAAGTCACTCAGGTTCTCGCCGACACGGGCCTGATTGCCCGGCAGCGCTATCAGCTCATCATGGATGAACTCTGGCGCATTCTACGGTCCTCGCCTGGCATGGTCGAGCGCGTCGATTCACTCACCCGCCTCAACCGCACGGTGGGTGTCGGCCAGATCATGATCACTCACTCCGTGGCAGACTTCCAGGCCTTACCGTCTGTGTCTGATCGACAGAAAGCACAAGGCTTTATCGAGCGATCGAAAATGTTGTTCATTGGAGGTGTTCCCCCCAAAGAGGTCCGCGAGCTCAGATCTGTCATGGCGTTCTCACGCCGTGAGGAATCCTTGGTGTCCTCATGGAACGCCCCCGGTGAATATGACCCGATTACAGGGGGAAGCGCTGCTCCCATCGGCCGTGGGAAGTTCCTTCTTAAAACGTCGGACGCCCCGGCGTACCCATTCCAGGTTGACTTCACGCCGGTGGAATACGAACTTTCCAACACGAACAAGAGGTGGTGACACCATGTGGGATTCCATGAGTGATAGCGGCCGAGGCATCTGGCTCCTTCTCATCACGCTCGGGGTCGGTGGCGCATGCCTGTATGGTGCACGCGCCCTGTACACCTGGTGGACAGGGATTGAACTACCCTCGAATCTTCTGGAACTGACAGGCGGGATTATTCGCGGTCAGCAGCCGATCGCAGTGGCCGTTCTCGCTCTCCTCATTCTCTTGACCGGCTTCGCTGGCCTGGTTGCTGTCACCCGGTGGCGCCACCGAGGCTCGCGTCGGCGTAAGCGCGGAGATCAAGTTGCTCGCAAGGCTGCTGCACGGCGTGAGGTTGCTGTCCTGGGGGAACGTGCGGTGGCATCGCAGGCATCCCGGCTGGGTGTCGTGGCCGATTCTCCAGGTTTGCCGATCGGGCGCATGGTGCGAGGAAATGCGTGGTTGTTTTCGTCTTGGGAGTTCGTGTGTCTGATGATTGCAGGCCCGAGGACGGGTAAGACCACGGCGTGGCTGGTCCCGAGGATTCTCGTAGCGCCCGGCGCAGTCCTCGCGACCTCGAACAAACGTGACATCGTTGATATTACTCGAGAACAGCGCTCTCAGAGCGGGAAAACCTGGGTTTTTGACCCGCAGGGGATTACGGGTGAAGACCAATCGTGGTGGTGGAACATCCTAGCGGGGGTGAAGACCCCCGTTGACGCCATTTCGCTGGCGGAAGTCTTCATCGATTCTCAGCGCGATCCAGGTGCCACCAAGGATGCGTACTTCGATGGGGCATCGAAAGACCTGGTCGCTGCGCTTGTATTGGCAGCCGCCCTCGGTGACCGAGACATTCGCACGGTGCACGAGTGGCTGACACGGCCCCTCGATGATGAGCCGGTGCGGCTCCTTGAGCGCGCCGGGCAGATGATGACCGCACAGTCACTGCGCGGGATGATGAATCTTCCAGCAGAAACCCGAGGCGGCGTATATGGCGGCGCCTCCCAAACGATGAACTTCATCCTCAACGACGCGGCCCTGCGCTGGGTCCTACCACCGACAGCGAAGGACGACGAGAACGACATAATGGAGTTTCACCCCACCGACTTTGTGGCATCAACCGATACGCTGTATTGCCTGTCTCAGGAGGGCCGTGGCAGTGCATCCCCGATCGTGACGGCACTGACCGTCGCGGTCATCGAGGCAGCCCTCGAGCACGCAAAAACCCAGCCCAGTGGCAGGCTCGCTCTCCCGCTCTTTGTCGCCCTCGATGAGGCCGCGAACGTCTGCCGGTGGCGCGAACTGCCCGATTTGTACTCCCACTTCGGGTCTCGGGGTATCGTCGTCGACACGCTCCTACAGTCCTGGAGCCAGGGCGCTAGCGTCTGGGGCGATCCTGGCATGAACAAACTCTGGAGCGCCGCAAACGTCAAGGCGTACGGTGGCGGCGTCTCAGAGGACAAATTCCTACAGTCTCTGTCGACCCTGATTGGCATGGAGTATGTCGATCAGGTACAGACGTCCTCAAGTCGGCAGGGGACCTCGAGGAGCGTGTCTGTAGGAGCGGCACAACGTCCGATTGCCCCGGTGTCGGAACTTATGGCCATGCCCCCCAACCGCGCGTGGGTGTTTGCATCAGGGGCGCCCGCCGTCTACGTGCGCACCGTGCCCTACTGGGAAACCAAGAAACGATAGGAGAAACCCATGAGTGCCGACCAGATCGAGCAACACCTATCCAGGCAAGCAGCGCAACTGATGCGCGCCGCGATCATGATTGCTCGTGCGCTCGCCGCGCGTGAGGCGGCCGCTCGCCGCGCGGCCGCGCGCGCCTCCCTCGAGCACGCACGCGCCCTGCGCACAGTCACCGAACAGCAGCGGCGTCTCGCAGCACCGATCTATCGTGCGGCACGCCGCGACGGCTGGTGGGATGACCCCACGATCAGCGCCACAGAAAAAGCTCGAACAGTCGGCTTAGCCGAGCGTTTCGCCCACGTCGACGAGGATGCGCGCGCCGTCGCCCTCGAGGCTCGGCAACGCCTCGAGCGCCAGGCGCAAGCTCGCGCACAAGAGCAAGAGCGCGCCCGCATGGCCGCGCGAAACCCCGAGACCTTCCGCGACAGCGGCAAGGAAGCCTTCGTTGACATGACGCTCGTGTCTGTGGCAGAGCTGGCCGCTGCCGCGCCCCTCGTCGACGGGGAAAAACACGAGAAATCCCTCGAGGAAATCCTCGAGGAAATTCGTATGTCGGACTCGTTAGCCGCGCCTAAGCCCGCGCCTGACCGCGGGGACATCTATACGGCGACACAGATGCTCGCCACCGCGCCGGATACCCCAGTGTCTGTCCAAGCGCTGGATTCGCCTGAGCTGACCGCCAACACCGCTACCGCGATAGCATGGGATACCCCGCAGGCACGTCAAGCCTGGGCGCAGCATCTGCTCGACGTCGGCATCGACGCCGAGGGGGTGCACGCGTTCACAGTCGCATCGCAGGCGCAGCCTGCGCCAGCACAGGACATGCTGGCGACGTCGGTGAGTGTGCCGGCCGGCCGAGTGCCGGCCGCGCCCCTCGAGGACGTGCACACACTGCACCGCTAGAGTGAACGCGTGTGGGTGGGGTAGCCAATATGGCTACCCCACCCACATGTCTGCGTCCCTTATCGGCGCTCGTCGACGAGCCCGGGCGGTGGTGGCGTCGTCGGTAGCACGCGCCCGGGATGGGGCGCCGAGTCGTCTTTGTGTTCGCCCTTGCGGTGTCGCTCATCGGGCTGGCACCCCTTGAACGGCCCGTTCTCGGCCATGAGGCGATCCATGATCGGGTACAGGTACTGCACGGACCAGGTGGCCATCGCCGTGAGCTCACCCGACGCTCGCAGCCCTTCCCATGAGTGCCACAGGGCAGTCAGGTAGAAGACCGCCTCGGGGTGTCTCCACCACTCGGAGCACCAGTTGAGGCCGGTGCCCAGAGGGCGATCGTAGATCTGCGTCAGGAACTCGTCGACGAACGCGTGAACACTCGAGTAGTACAGCTTCGGTTCGTCCCTCGAGGGATCGGCGGGCGCCACGTCCTCGAGGTCGCCGGGCGGCTCGACGTCAATCGGAGGGACATCCGCATACTGGTCATGCCCATTCACAGTGATCGCCCTTCAGCTTCGTGAATCGCAGACGATGGGACCCATCGCATGGGTGTTGTCGGCACGGCCTGCTTTCCGATACGTGGAGCAATCTTCCCGAGCATCTCAGGGGGAATAGACGAACGCTGAGTAGCTCGAGCAGCTGCCTCAGTGGTTGGTTGTGCTCTGTTGGCCGCCTTGATAGCTTGGGCAAGGGTGGGAACTCCCGGCGCATGCATGGCGTCGTAGTGAATCTCGTCCAGGTCGTCAGAGAGAACGGTAAGAAACGCCGTAAGACTCTCACGCCGTATTCCCATCATGTGGGGGAGACGGGAGAAACCGGGACTGGCGATGAGCTTGTCGAGTTCATCGAGTGCATGATGTCCGGGGAGGCGCGCCCACCCACCCCCAGCGATGCCAGAGGTGTGAAGGTCGATCATGGGGTCGCCGCCGAGATCGGTGAGACTGAGCGTGAGGTCTTCGGTGTTGATGTCGACGACGGGAGCTTGTGCGAGCGCCCACGTAGTGAGGGCGGGGTTGTCCTCGGCTAACTCGTTGATCCGCGCCATGATGTGCGCGTGCGCAGCGTCCTGGCGAATACGATCTGCATCGTCACTTTCCCAGGCAACAGCCTGGCGAACATACTCTCGACAAGCTACCTCCCCGGCCACGGTGATCGCCTGTTCGTCATCAGTTGTCGTGGGATCGTATACGGTTGCTTCGAGGAGACGGCCGGTTTCGCTCGTTTTGATGACGGTTGGCCGGTTGAACGTCCAGTAGTCGTAAAAAATCGTCGAATCCTCGTCCTGGACCGGAGTCGAATCAACGACATTTGGATGCCGCGCCCCCGGGTGCAGTCCGAGGCGCGCAAGCTCATTGCGGCCGACGTCGATCGCGTTCATACGAGTCCCTCCAATTTTGCGGCACGAAGGCACCCGTGTTGGGCACCTCTCACCACTCATCGTGGGCGCGTACACGCACAGCAGAGGGGCTTACCTGGTTGGGCCGGTGTCCTTGTGTTGTTGTGCCTGCTGGGCGGCCTCGGCTGCGAGGCGCTGGGCCTCATTCGTGCTTATTGCTGCGGGCTTGAACGTGCGCGGCTGGCCGCCCAGAACGTCACGCGGAATACCCGATCGCGCACCGCGAGGCCGAGAAGACACGAGCGGCATGCCGGCCGCGTCTAATACGGCGCGGACACGGTGAAGAGCATCATCAGCCGACGTGTTGGCGAGGGCCTGGGCGTCGCGGACGATCGCGCTGTCTTCCCTGGGTGCCGGCGGCGGGGGAAGAGGCGGTACGGCCTCGCGCTGTGCGGGCGCGGAGGTGTGCTCTAGACGCTCATAGGCAGACGTGAGAGC
Source organism: Actinomyces bouchesdurhonensis (assembly GCF_963540955.1). Classification (NCBI taxonomy): domain Bacteria; kingdom Bacillati; phylum Actinomycetota; class Actinomycetes; order Actinomycetales; family Actinomycetaceae; genus Actinomyces; species Actinomyces bouchesdurhonensis. The sequence goes on along the minus strand of NZ_CAUTSL010000038.1, from coordinate 7,249 downwards.
ATCGACGTCGACGCGCGGGTACGTGTTCACTCGATCAAAAACAGCTTGCGCGTCGCGCTCAATTGCTGCGGCGGTTGCCGCCTGGCCTGCAGCCTCATGAAGATCCGCGATCGCCTGTACGAGATCGACGGTCGCGTGTGCGAGGGCGACGGCCGCCATGCGGGGGCTTGACGTGGCGGCGATCGACAGCGCGAGGTCTGAGGCCATGCGTGCACCCACGTCGACCAATCGTTTGTCGGCGGGCCGATCTTTGAGCTGCGCGCACCTGCCCACCTGGATGGCCGCGCGCTCGAGCATGTCCCGTCCGCCCGACGTGCGTGCCGTGATCGCCTGGGCGTGCAGGAGTCCGGCGATGTCGGCTGCAGCGTTTGCGAGTCCCACGTGGTCGGTGGGCGAGAGGCGATCGAGGTGCGTGCGGAAGTGCTCGAGGGCGCGAATGCGGTCCTCCCACAGCGGCCCATCGTAGGGCGCCTTCTTCGGGTAGTGGCCCTTCCACGCTTCGACGGCCTCGAGGGCGCTCGTTGGAGTGTCCTGCCAGCGTGTGCGCAGCTGTGTGAGAGTGAGGTCGCGGGCGATCCTGCCGCCGCCCCACCAGCGTGTCTGCTGGCTGCCTTCTTCGGTGCGTAGCGCGGCGGAATATCCGACCACGACGTCGGTGCGCCCGCTCGCGAACCGGGGGTGCAGACGCACACCGAGGCGACGAGCTCGACGCACGAAATCAGCTTCACTCGCTGCCGCGGTTGCAGCCGCTCGCAAACGTTCCTCAAGGACCGCGCGGTCCGTGCGCGACGCGCCCGCGCGCTTCGCGGCGTTTTGCGCGGCCGCGCTGTCGCACCTCGAGCCGCGACCGTGCTCGCGTGACTCCACCACCAGGAGTCCGTATCGGTGCTCGAGCGTGTTGCATGCCTTCTGAGCTCGCCGCTGGTCGTACCACGGGCTCCACTTCGTTCCATCCTCGCGCACGATGGTGGCCGCGATGTGGATGTGGTCGCCGCCGTTTTTCGCGCTCCCATGATGGATAGCAACCCACCGGCATGGCGCTTTTCCATCGGCACCAGTGAAGCCCATCTCGTCCATGAAGTCTGAGGCGATGTGCCCCCAGACCTCATCACCAAGGGCAGCTTCTTCTGGCGATAGGGAGAGCGAGCAGTGCCAGACATGGTTGGCCTCGATCTCGCCATTCCACTCCACCTGCCCGGTGGCCGGGTTAAAGCGGCGCGCCTTGCCTGTAGGGAAGGTGCCTGTCTCGTGCATATACGCGTCCAACCGTGTCGCGATCTCGCTGGCCTGCGAGACGCTGATCGTCTCCCAGTCACCCCACTTGCGCACGATGTCGCGCGAGCCCGCGATCACGTGAGGATTCGTGTGTTCATTGGCGCGCCCTGGTCCCACCAGGTAGCGCATGAGCCCACCGGTGTCGCCGCCGGTAACGATGTTAGGGATCACGCCGAACCCCATCGAGGCGGCCGTTAATGTCTTCGATCGTGTCGGCCACGCTCGACACGACTGACGCAAAATCATCGGGCACCTCGTGCACCGTGTTCGCATGGTGCGCAATCTGATTCAGGTTCGTCATCGCGCCCTCAAGCTGGCGTCGGTATCCGCGCAGAAGCTCAACAAGCTCGGCGTTAGACTGATCGGCACTTTCATCAATGGTGACAGGATGCAGCGCTCCATCGACAAGATAACGCGAAATGGACACACCTCGGATCTTCGCGCCCTCTTCGATGAGAGCCCGCTCTGAGCTGGTCACGTTGACGCTCATGCGTTCGCGCGTTATTCCTCGCACCGAACGCCTGGAAGACCTGCGAGCTCCACGAGCGCGCAACGCATCGGCACAAGCCGTTGCATCCTTGCTCATGATCTCGCCTCCACAACCGTATTCATTGCCCAGCGCAGCGATCCTTCGGACCACATCTCTAGTGTGCCATGCGACGTCTAGATTGTCGCGAAAAAGCTCAATAATGCATGCATTATTGTACAGCTTGCTACGCGAATCTCAGGTAGTGGGATACAGCGAAGACCGCGCATGATGGCGCACGGACACGGCCTTGACGTTCGCACCCGAAAACTCAGCCCAGTTTCTTCGTTCCGGGCGGACCGCGAATGCGGTTCGTCCGGGCCCTCGACGCTCACGCTCCGCGCTCTTTCTGACCGATCTTTGCGTGCCTTCCGCGCGGCTTCGTGGGCTTTGCTGGCGCATTTGTTGTCCTCGCATCGCGCAAGTGAACAAACGAAACGCTGGGAGATAACGGCGCCCCTATGTGCTCGTGTTGTTTTGGTTTGGTTGGGGTGGGGCCGTGCCCCCAAGGGAGGGGGCACGACTGCCGCTCCACGCTGCTCATCCGTTCCGCCTGCGGGAGTGCCCTTGCGTCCTTGTACTCCTTGTGCGCGCACGCCGACACGGTACTAGTGCCAGGCGCCACACCCGGTGGTGCCACGAATCGAAGGGACGCACATGGATCCTCTACACAAGCTGCTCAAGAAAGACGAAGACCGGGAAGCAGCGGTTCGTGCACTCGGCGAAGCCGTAGCGACCTATCGGAGCGCATTCAAGGCAGCCACCTCAAACGGCTGGTCGAAAGCGGACCTGACTCGTGCAGGATTCCCCGACCCTGGCCGCCTACCCAAAGCATCTCTCCGAAGCTCCGACACCGAAGCCTGACGACTCACTCAACCCCTGAAAGGACACATCAATGAACAGCGTCATTCTCTTCCACATCGCGTGCGGCATCGTCATCGCCCTCACCGGATACTCGATCACCACGCTGCCAGTGATGCACTCTGATGACAGTTTGGAATCTGCGGCGCAACGGCGTCTTCCCACCATGATCTACCAGGTCGTCGGGATCGGTATCTTCCTCGCAGTAGCTGCAGCGATCTACGCCGGCGCAACCTACCTCGCCGCCCACAACCCCGGCGACAGCGCATACAGGTCACTCACAAGCGTCACCGGCGCCCTACTCATCATCGTCGGCTGCATACGCATCATGACCACACGAGGACCGCGCCGGATAATCGGAACAAACACACTCACCCTCATCGTTCTCGGTTTCGCCCTCCTCATCAGCGGCTCAACCCTCCCATAACAACACGGTGGGGTGGTAGCCCACTGGGCTACCACCCCACCACCCAAGTGGATGCACCACTAGGATCCATCACGATGCTTGGCGAGTGCTCGAGTCACCGTCGACCGATGCACCCCCAAAGCGGCCGCAATCTGCTTGTGCGTCATTCCCGCCTGAAACATCGCTTCAGCAGCCTCCAAGCGGTCCCCAGCCACCCGCGGACGGCGCCCACCAACACGCCCCTCAGCTCGCGCATGGGCCAGTCCCCTGCGTGTATTCTCCCGAATCGTCGACACCCGTAGTTGTGCCAACACGGCCATGATCCCAATGATCGCTTCCCCCATCGGCGTGGACGCGTCGACGTCCAGGAACGGCTCGGTTAGCGACCGGAGCCGCACCCCACGCTTGCCCAGATCGCGGATCACGTCGATCGCTATTCTCTCCGAACCTGCCAACCGATCCAGTGCACGGACAACAAGCACATCACCCTCACGCAGATAGTCCAAGCACGCATCCCACGCGGGACGGTGCTCGAGCCGAGAACTCACGCCGTGGTCGACGAACACCCGCTGCGCGCCGGCCGCCCGCAGCTCTGCTTCCTGCGCGTCCGTGGCCTGCTCACGCGTCGATACGCGCGCATACCCAACGATCGCCACGCCGACCTCCTGAGACCCCAACCTGAATACCGCACACCCTAACGTGTGTACCCGTCATACTGCGTCGGCGTATACGGCCGTGCCGACAGCTCATCCGTGCGCTGAACATGCGCGCGACCGGGTGGTATCACCCCCGTCGGAAACGCGGCAGACGTAACGGCATGAGCCCTACGTGCCTCGACGGGCACAATCGGTCGGCGCTGCTTCTCTGCCTCGGTGAGGGGACGAACTGCGTAGGACAGCACCTCTGCCATAGGACCGGCATCGTGGCGGTCCTGGTAGTAGAAACGCGCAGCTACCAGCCCGTCGCGTAGCGGGTTGGTCACTCCCGCGAGGATCTGCGCCTGGGACACAGGAGCGAAAGCATCGGCATCCAAGAAATAACCTGCATGATGAGCGAGCTCTGAGAAGAACGCAAATTGGCTGCGTGTGTTGCCCTCGCGAAACGAATGAACCTGGTTGAGGGCGGCCCATCGTTGCGCGAGCGCGTCGACGAAATCATCGACGTCCAGGCCGCGCAGGTAGTCGGCATGACGAATTGCGTCGTATTCGCGCTCGGCCGCTCGCCTCAGCTCAGGACCGGCACGGTAGTACTCGTGTGCAACGGAGCGATCAGCCGGATCGTAATCAGGGAATCCGGACACGTCGGGTCCATACTTGACCAACGGACCAAGCATTGGGGTCGTACGCTCAACGCCCGCCCACTCGTAAACGTCCTGGAAGATATGGCGGTGAATGGCCTTCATGTGGTCGTAATCAAACAACCCCAGGATCGGATTATCTTGGAGCTCGATAAGGCGCAAGCTCGCCCAGTGTTCCTCCAACGCTCGCAACGCGCGTTCCGAATCAACCCCGTATGGCAACTCGCCGCCGCCGGTGAACTTGTTGCGCAGTACCTGAGTACCCGGGATGAAATACTCATCCCAGCTCGGATCCTCACTCATGGGAATACCCGAACTTCTCGTACAGGTACCTTTCTCCCGCACTACCTGCTTCTTCGACCGTGAGCTCGCCCGTGGCCGTCTTCCACTGAAGGTCACGAAGATGAGCGTCAGTAACAACGTGCCCAGCAAGATTGAGCGCAGCGTCAGCGAAAGCGATCGACGCTCGTGCTTCCTCATCGGTACGGATCTGATCGTTAGCCATAACGTTCTCCCTTGATTGATCGGCAACGCCGCCGTGAGCCTCCATTGTATGCCGGGGTGCATAAACGGTCAACCATCATCGTTTTGCACCATCGGATTTGCACCTGGTTTCTGCACCCGATTTCTGGCGACTTTCGGTTCACGTTAGGGCTGGTGTGTGGCGGGTGCGCTATCGGCCGTTTACGCACCTGCCACCACGCCAAGATTCACGGCCGTCAAGAACGCCCACACGCACACAAACGCCGCTACTGAGGAGACCACGAAAGCGGCGATCGCGGCGCCGATATGAAAGCCGACGGACGGATTCATGCGCCTGACGCAGGTGACATACAGGGTGTGGATGATGCAGTTCCACCACAGAGTCCCCAGAAACAGGAACGGCATGATTAGTGACTTGGGGTCACCACGGTCGACTGCGCTCCCATAGAGCCGCACAACGGCAACAGTAACGACCGTGAGAAACGCCAGGCTCGGTAGGGCCCACAAGCGCCACCACTTCCAGCGCCACCGATCCCTCGTCGGCACGGGCGTAGGACCAGGCGCACGCCACGGATTAAGTGGAGTGCATGAGTGTGGGTAAACGATCGGTTCGAGGTAGCTCAGATCCGTCTGTGAGGGTGGTGGCGCTGCAACGGCTGTCCGCTCAGGCGCGTGTGCGCGGCCCCGTTCCTCATCGAGGGCCATGATCACCGCCCACTCCTCGTCAATCGACAAGGCGCGAGGTGCCACTGGGTCACCGCTCTCCTGCGCGGACCAGGGCGGGCTCGATTTGCGGTGAGACTCGTCGTTGATGCTCATACCGTGATCATCCCCCATCGCGTGCACATTTGCGTCCATCTCACGCTGCCCGGCGAGTCGGCCACCACGTCATACCCTGCCAATACGGTGTGTCGAGGCGCGTCTCTTCGACGACGCCTCCCACGTCGGGTGCATGCACCATGATCGGGTGCCCGGCCGCGTCTGTGCCGGCATAGACACCGATGTGATCAACGTAGCCTCCCGGCGTGTGTGAGAATCCGATCATATCGCCAACGACAAGCTGATCGCGGGCGATTGGTGCCGCGTCAGAGTTCTTGGTGATCTGATCGGCTGTGCGCACCGATGCCGGGAAAGGGTGACCAAGCTCAGCGTAAGACAGCACGATGAGGCCCGAGCAGTCCACGCCAGCGCTTGTTTCCCCGCCCCACACGTAGGGAGTACCCAGGTGAGTGCGGGCCTGCGCAAGGAGCGTTCCGTCACCCGAGGGCTCCGAGGTCACTGTCTCGACAAAACTAGCCTGCGCCTCACGAATACTCTTTACGTATCCTTGTGTCTCCTTAAACGGTGGAATCCCGCCCCAGGACCTCACCGCGCCCGGCCCCGCGTTATATGCCGCGAGAGTCAGGTCGACGCGGTCCCCTGAGACGAGGCCGGAGGCAAGCCAGGAGTCAATGTTCTGAGCGAGTTCGCACATGTACAGGCCTTGCGAATAGATCGAATCAGACCCGTTGGTGATGTCAGCTCGCCCATCTCCATCCCCATCGCGTCCATGGGTGGCCCACGTGGCCGACATGAACTGAGAGATCCCCCGAGCCCCGGCTGGGCTCGTAATCTCAGGGTCCCACGTGTGTGCGGACTCATGGTCAGCCTGCGCTGCGATCAGCGACGGCGAGACGATGTCGCACGCGTGGCCCGCGCGCCACACCGCATCCTGGTATTCCTCGGGCACGCCCGACACCCGTCCACTCCCACCTTGAGCGTTCCCAGCTGGCGTATTCGACTCATTGAGCATCGCAAGAGGCATCAGAGCTGCTCCGGGAAGCACAAAGAGAGCGACGACAAAGACACCCAGCCCCTTCTTCACAGTGCCCTGCCTCGATGAGCCTGCGCCTCGGCCACCGGAGCAGACACATGGACCTGAGTTCCTCGAGCAGTCAGGTGCGTCGGCGTAGCGGCATCGACGATCGCGCGAATCCGATCGGGGCGAAAACCCGCGCTCCTCGAGGTGCCATCGTCAAGGATTGGAGCCTGCAGCAGTCCTTCGCTGCGCATCTGCTCAACGAGATCCGGGCGCCGGCTTAAGTCAACAACCTCGTAAGTGAGACCAGCTCGATCCAATGCCTGGCGCGTGAGACGACACGACGGGCAATTCGGCGTCGTGTAGATCGTAAGCGTCGGGGTATCCGGGGTAGGGTTCATCATGTTTCCTCCTTCGTCCCTCCCCGTAACACCGTGAACGCACGCGCCCCCCTTCCGCGTGGCCACGCCAATGTGGCATACTAAAGGGGAGCCGAACAGCGTCACCTGTCCGACTCCCCGGGTATCCGGGCTGGTCTCAGCGCCCGATGAGAGCGCTGAGCAGGAATGCAATCGCCCAGATCAGCTGCGGCAGTGTCGTTAC
>NZ_CAUTSL010000037.1:0-23118 GCF_963540955.1 Actinomyces bouchesdurhonensis | reverse complement strand
GGAACCTGGCACGAAACCTACTAAACCGAAACCAACACGTTTTGGCCTATAAGCCCAACTCCAGCCCGCCGCCGACGGCAATGCCACCCCACGCGGACAGGGGGTTAAAGGACAAAACGTGGGTTAAAGGACAAAACGTGTTGGTTTTATGGCGACTTTTCGGCTTGTCGGTGCGGGAAAGTCGGTGTTTTAGTTGGTTGGGACCAACTATGAGGATGGACAAATCGTGTTGCTGACAAAGTGACTATTCGGCTTCGTCGCACGGGAAAGTCACTCTTTTAGCGAGTCGCGTGCGCCCCGTTCCTGCGAATACTGCATCACGGGCCTGTGGGGCTGCCGCGTGATCGGGTGAGAGGGTGCCACGGCCTGGCCCTTGCGCTCATGGGTGCCGCAACCTGACTCTGTTCGGGTAATGGTGGGGGTTTTGCAGCATTAGAAGCCTCGCCGCGGCGTGTCGCCGGCGTGTCGCGCCTCTAATGGTGCAATTCCCCCGTTTGCTTGCGGCAAGGTCGCGGTTCGAGGCGGTGAGGTCGCGGTTCGGGGCGGTGAGGCGCCCAAACCGCAGACCACCTCGGCGAAAAACGCCAACAATGGGGTGTCGTGGGCGAAGTGGTCTGCGTTTTGGGCAAAACTATCTCGGACATGGTGTGTTGTTCGCACGCGAACCCGCTATTGCGAGCGCTAACCAGCTCTATCGCACGTAAACCCGGGACTTGACACCTGCCCGATCAAGCGATGCGCACACTGACCTGGGACCAAGGCCGGGAAATGGCCCGCCACCAGCGCCTCACCCACGACACCGGCGTGGAGGTGTTCTTCGCTCACCCCCACAGCCCCTGGGAGAGAGGAACCAACGAAAACACCAACCGGCTCATCCGCCGCTACCTGCCCAAAGGAGCCCCCATCACCAGCCACCAACCCTACCTCGACGCCATCGCCTACGAGCCGGGCAACTGCCCCAGAGCCACCCTCGACTACCGCACCCCAACAGAAGCATTCAACGAACTTATTGCTACCACCCATTGACACCGCCCGATGTACTATATATCGACAACGTGTATACTGAAAAACTATGAATTATGGCGTTTCATACGCACGCCGGCGATTGGGGAACATCATGAGGACAGGCCGGAGAGTTCTGGCTACGGGCGCTGCGTTAGCTCTTGTCACTGCAGCTACGGTAACAATGTTTGCGCCTCGCAGCGCACAAGCCGATGCACAGCCCTTCACCCTCTCACAATACGTCTCATCGACAAGCACGACTGTGTGCAATACCGACCCGGTGATCACGACCTATCACGGTACCGTCGTGCTGGACATTCCGGTCACTACGCTTCTGGCAGGCCACGAGGCCGAAATCCGCGCTGCGGCTGCACAGGGATTCTCCCCCCATGACTCCGGCAGCAATAACAACCCCGATATCACACTGACCGTGAGCGTTCCTGAGGAAGCCAGGTTGGGGACGTCTCGCGCGAAATCTACCTCGTCACTGCTCGCCTACACCTCGTTCTCTCCCAACGATGACATCACACGGGTCACTGCGAACATCCAGCTCAAGGATCTGAGTTGGCAGCAGCTGCTCGATATCTACGATGCAGAGCAAGCTAACCCCGGCCAGCACACGATCAAGGTCCAGGTCCCCTATGCCGTTGGCACCACTGACCCCGCGGAAGCTGCTCGACTGGCCAGTGAACAGGTTACCGTTACAGGTACGTTCAACTTCTTCGCATCATCAACCACCCCCGCTCAGGTTTTTAGCTTCGACAAGAAGACCCTGACGCTGGCGGAGTCGCCTACCGACTGCTTCGCGTCCGCCCCGACCAGGACAACGCGCTGGGTTGATGAAGAGGACGGCCACGACTTGCAGCCCCCGAAGACCGGGCAGAACTTCTTCCAGCCCGCAGGAATTCCCGACTACGAACTCTCCACCTGGGAGCTCTCTTCGGACCGCTTGACCGGTATTTACAAGTACAAGAAGGTTTTCGGCACCCTTCCGGTCAACGGTGATGACCCGACAATCGGTACCGCTTTTAAGATCGGTACCGATGAGAATCCCCCAACTCAGAAGGAAGAGATCCACGCCGAGAGTAAGAACTCGCTTCTGACCACCGAGAACGTCGTTCACCTGGACGACCTTCGCGGCGGACGCATTGCGGATCTCCTCCAGAAATACGAGGAGACGCCCAACGCTTTCAACGATATTGGCCTGAAGAATACTCACTTGGGCTTCACAACGCAGATCACTCTTCCTACGCAGCTGAAGTTCTCTGACCCCTCGGCCATCTCGGTAACCGGGCTTCCCCAGGGCTTCTCAGCGAAGACCGTGGCAGTTGACGGACAGAGCGCAACCGTCACCGTTGACTTCGATAACCCCGATCAGATCACCACTATTGAAGCCCTCAAGGATGCGATGGCTGGGCTTCAGGGAGAAGCGGTGATCACCATTAAGAAGATTGCCTTCGCTGATTCCGCAACTGCCGATTCGGATTACACGATCGATCACCTCACGCAGGGAATCATCTCGGTTGATGTCGAGAAACAACTCGGCGCTATCGTCAGGCCCGGATGGCCTTCACCCGCATGCCCTCCGACTATGGGCGACGATGACACTGTCGAACCGGCCTTTCCTCGTTTTGTTGTTGGAACACTTTTCGATCCCCCGCCGCCGTCTTGTCCTCCTTCGGGCATCCTTCTGAGCGCCGAGTGGAGGGTACCCATGGTCGGCCCTTCTGCCGGATGGGATGAAGCTCCGCTCATGAAGCACCCCCTGAAGTACACGACGAGCGAGTCGCATCCCTACGTGACGCGACTGTCCTTTAAGCCTGGTCCGACGCCTACACCGACACCGACCACGGTCACGCCATCGGTTCCGCCTACTCCTGCAACGCAGCTTGCCAAGACCGGTGCTCTCACCGGCGAGGTGCTGATACTCGCTACCGTGACTGGCGCTATCGGCGCCGCAGCAATGCGGAGGAAACGCTCGTAATTCGCGTCTCATAGCCATAGGCGGGGTGCCGGTGATTCACTGGCACCCTGTCTTATGTGCATGAAAGGACAAGACATGTTGGTGTTGTAGCGACTTTTCGGCTTGCTGGTGCGGGACAATCAACATTGAAGGTGGGTGTTTCATTGTGGTGGCATGAACACTCCCAAGTGCCGTCACTCACATCCGGGGGTTGTGAGACGTTGTGGGTGTTGGACATGTGGTAGCTCGTTCATGGGCGAGGTCCGCGAGATCGTCGCGCTATCGAGGCCCGGCATGCGGCACCAGCACTCCCGCCAGAACACCCTTCGTCACGATGGCCCCCAGCAGCACCGCAAGGCCACCACCGGGCGGTCTATCCAGAAGTTTCGCATGCAATTCCCCCAGCACCGCATCGCACCACACATCCACATCGTTGGAATTGCAACGTTTGTAGAAACTGTTGAAAGTTCACCAAATCAAATTGCATGCGAAACTGCTCCGAGCAAGCGCAACCAACGCGCACGTGGGCCCTATATTGTGCGCCTGGGCGACCCTGCCATCGGGTTGACGCGGAGCGCACCGCAAGACAGCTCTTCGCTCGCGGATAGACCGTTGAGTCACCGGCGCACGTCAACTGCGCGCGATGGTGGGTACGTCGCAGACGACGAGGCCGGGGCACCTCGTGGATAACCCCGGCCTCGGCCTCACGCGATGCACCCGAGCCACGTTCGCATCGCGTCAGGCACAGACCTATGCTATCGACCGCAACTGGCCCCTGCTATCAAGCGCGGCACCTGCGCAGGGCGATCACCCCAGCGCCGATGAGGCCTAGGAGGGCCGGCGCACCAGCGGAGCCTCCCGCGACCGAACCCGTGCATGCGAGCCTCGGAGCAGGCGTCTGCTTCGCGGGCGTCGCAGGCGCAGAAGGCACAGACGTCGCAGGCGTGGGCGTCGCAGGCGTGGGCGTCGCTGGTGCGGAAGGCACAGGCGTCGAAGTCACCGAGGGAGTGGGGGCGGGGGTCGAAGGGGCGGGCGTCGAAGGTGTGGGGCTCGGCTCGGGTGTCGGATTATTCGTCACCTTGGGGATCACGATGTCGGTGTTCGCACCCACAGCGCGCGCGTCGGCGGGGTTATTGGGGTCGACTGTTCGAGCGGCAGCGTCGAAGCCTCGGATCGTCTGGCCTGGGACGATTTCGTACCCCTCGGGCAACGCCGGGAGCGCCGTCACGGCGGCTCGCGACGGGTCATTCTGATCGTTGGCGTAGGACTGTGCCGCGTGCACGGTGCCGTCAGCATCAACGAGACGAATCTTACCGAGGGGTGAGTAGAAGACCTGGCACGCAAAGTGCAAGTCAGGCTGATCCGGATCGAAGCTTATTGCGGGAGCGCTCACTTCCATCGTGTATTGGCCGGCGACGACGGGACTGGGATGCATGGGGAGCCCACCGGCCCCTTCGCGCGGAGTGTACTCCTGGTGGGGTTCGATGATGGTGCCGTTTTTATCGGCGAGGTAGCAGGTTGCGGGGCCTGCGACGTCTGCCGCGTAGGCTGACCGGGGATCGCGGTGAGGCTCAAGACAGCCGCGGCAGCGCCGACGCGCACGATCGATGGGGCATGTATGGACGTTGTCCTTTCGTGGTCAGGTTACACCCACCACCTTACCGGGTATCCACATTCCTCTCTTCTAGTTGAATGTTCGAATCGCGCCGATCCATCGCAGTGTTGCACCGAGCAGAGTCCGCCCCTTCTCCCCCACCGACAGCACCCGCGCCCGCCGACCGGCGCGTCACCTCACGCTCACTACAACAAGAACGAGGCCGGGGCACCCACGCGGGCAACCCCGGCCTCGTACATCCAGGTGAGGCGAGTTCAGTGACCCGGCCAGCTGCGAATCGTCGTCAGCGCTCCAACCGAGTATCGATCCCAGACACGTCCACCGACGCGCACGGCGGCCTCGAGGATGAGGACCGACCACACGATGCACACGACGTAGGCAACCCAGCCCGGCACCGCACCGAAGGACGCCAACACGAGGAAGACGTAGGAAGGCACCTGCAGGATTGCAGTCCCCGCGAAGCCGACGAGCTGCAGCAGCATCGTCATGAGGAAGGAGCCTGTGCCCTTCGTCGCCAGCGGAGAGACACCTGGAGGCTGAACCGGGTAGACCCAACGGGCATTCAGGACTAGGGTCGTGGCGGCCGCGCCTGAGAAGAGGACGACACCTACCGCTTGGTGGAACACGACATCAGCACGGCTCGCTCCCAAGGCAAGGTCGTGGACGAGATACCCGATCACCAGGGGCACGAAGACGATGAGGGAACCCACGAGGCGTCCCCGGCGTTCCTCACGTCCGCTCATGCCCGACGAGACAACGATCCACGCGCCCGTCGAATCGTATTGCATGAGTGCACCGACTGCCAGACCCACCGTCACTGGCACCAGGTAGAGGAAAACACCCGTGAAGAGGAGTTGGCTCCATTGGTCCTCGGGATCGACGCGCCCCATGAGGACCCCGATGATCGGAAAGATCAGAGCGAACACCATGTTCATGTTGAGGCGAGGATCAACGATCCAATAGCGCGCAGTGCGCGCCGCCAGGGAGGCGGATCGAACCCCAAGGCCGAGTCTGGTGAAGGTATCAACGCTACGCAGCTCAGTGGACCTGCTACGCGCGGGTCGCACGCTCCGCGTTTCGTCGACGAGGGAGTCATCGATGAGATGACGCCCCTCGTTGATGGCTCGCTGTGCGTCGGCACTGACCTCACCGGCGTATCCGCTCATGACGGGACGTAGGACCAAGAGCCACGCGCGCCAGCCGAGGACGGCGGTCGCTGCAACGATGAGGGAGCGCAACGCGGCTGCTCCCCAGGCCCCCTCCAGAAGGGAGGCGACGACACCGAAGGGTGCGCCGACGGGTGTCCAGAGGGCGACGTTGAGGCCGGCATGGAACAGCTCCACCGAGAAGTTATCCGACAGGAGTTTCATCCAGTAGCCCAGCGGAGTGAGGACCACGAAGAACGCCACGATGCCGACCATGGTGACCAGGTCCTTTTTACTGGAGCTATTGAGGCGCACAGCGAACCAGGTCCCGACCGCGCGCGCCCACAAGACCGCGAGGGGTAGGGTGAGGACCCCTGCGAGAAGCCACCCCAGGGCCGCGAACCACTGGGCGCGCCACAGGGCGAACCAGGCGGGCAGTATGAGAAACATGGCGGACAGGAGGCCGCCTGGTCCCACGACCGTTGATGCCGCTAGCGCAGCACCGAGGCGCTTGCTCGGCCCGACGTAGGGTGACAGGCGCACGGGATCGAGCGAGTTGTCCATCGACGCGAAGAGGATCGGGAGGATGAGCCACAGTATGAAGACGGCGGGACCGACGACGGGGAGCATCGCAGAAAGAGTCTGCGCTTCCTCAGATCGAGCGAGGAACGCGGTGCCCACGAGCGCACCCACATACATTGTCCCGAACTGGACAGTGCCAAGGACCGCAAGCACCAGCACGGCAGTCTGGCGGCGAACGGTGTTCCAGATGATGCGGAGCTTGAGGCGAATCAGTTGCCCAACCACGACAGGCCTTCCTCAGTGTGGACGCCGCCGACCAGGGAGGTGAAGCGCTCCCCCAGGTCGCCGCCCTGGGCAACCTCGTCGGTGGTTCCTGCGACGAGTACGCGCCCTTTGTCGATAATGGCGACGTGGGTGCACAGCTGCTGGACGGTCGCCATTACGTGGGAGGAGAGGATGACGGTCCCGCCGCGGCGGGTGTAGTCGGTGAGGATCGTCCGAATGTTCGCTGCGGAGACGGGGTCAACAGCCTCGAATGGTTCATCGAGGACGAGGACACGTGGGGAGTGAATGAGGGCGACCGCCATCGCGATTTTTTTCGTCATGCCGGCCGAGTACTCGCCGATCAATTTCCGACCGGCCTCACTCAGATCGAGGGCGGCGAGGAGTTCTTTGGTGCGTTCACGGGCGGTCGCGGCGTCGAGGCCGTGCAGCATGGCGACGTGGACGAGGAAGTCGGGGCCGGAGAGACGATCGAGCAGGCGCATGCCGTCGGGCATGACGCCGAGCAGGGAGCGTGCCCGCTGAGGTTGTGCCCATACGTCGACGCCGTGCACGTAGGAGGTTCCGCGGTCGGGGGTCAGCAGGCCGGTCGCCATCGTGAGGGTGGTGGTTTTCCCTGCGCCGTTCGGGCCGACGATACCGAAAAAGGAACCGGTGGGGATGTCGAGGGTGAGGTCGGCGACTGCGATCAGGTTTCCGTAGATTTTGACGAGGCCTCGGATCGCAAGGGCGATCTCTTTATCAATGACGACGGGAGGGAGCGAAGTGGTGGCGGGCTGTGAATCGGACACGAGAGACTCCTTCGAGCAGTGACGTCAACACCGATTGTACTGCGACGCCATGTTGTATATGGGATGCGTCTCAGTGAGCCGGTACAGGAACCGGAACACGCGCGTTTAACGAGCACTGATGACGACGTTGAGTCCTTGTTCGGGGTGGTAGGTCCAGGTAGCGCGGTACAAGCTCCACTGATCCTCCTGAGTACCGTCGATGGCGCGTGTAAAGGCCATGCGTTCTCGCATCGACGCAGGAGCATCGAGTTCGTCCAGGATGCAGCGAAAGACGGGCATGGCCAACCCCGGGGCACTGTCACTGGACACCTCTACGGTGAGGGAGGGGCTATCCGTTGCCAGCCGCGTATAGCTGCTGTGCGCATGACATGAGTCGACCGCTGCAGCGAGCTTATTCGCGGCACCAAAACGCAGGAAGTACACCCCTGCCGCGAGGGCGGCAACGAGAATGATAGCCACGATAAATCCGAGGAAGAACATGCCCAGCCCCCGCCGTGAGCGCTTCCTGTGGCGGGCTCGATCGCGTCGCAGGGGCGGACGCTCTGCGCCATTCTCGTCGCTGTACTCGCGAGCTTTACGTCGGCGGGCGTCTTCGACTTCGGCGGCTCGTACGTGCATCTGATCGACAGAAACGAGCCTCGGCGCGGGCGATGCGCGGCGGCTGAGAGCAACGTCAGCGCGGGAGGGCACGCCTCGGCCCTCACGCACACCGTCAGCAGTGTGAAGTTCCTCAAACGAAGAGGCTTCGGCCTCATCAAAGTGGGCATATTCCCGAACAGTGGCGTCCTCCTGGCGGGGCGCGAAACTGCGTTGTTCGGGGGTGAGCTGAACGTCGGGTGCGAAGCGGCTGACAGGCACTGCGGGGGCAGAGTTGGAGGCTGTTTGGGCTACGTGTGCGGGGACGCGAGACTCACGGGGGGCGTGCCCGGACGCACCGAGACTTGAGGTGACACCAGATTTCGGAGGAGTGGCGACAGGAAGAGTTGTCTGGGACGAGGCCTCCTTGCCTGTGGCAGGGGTGGCGCGCACCGGGGTGGGCGTGACCGCATGCGGGGCCGAGGAAGCTGGGGAGTGCAGGGGCGGGACAACAGCGATAACCGTGCGTTCGACCGCGGGGGCGATCGCAGCGACACGCGGCGCTTCCTCGGCTACCTGGGGCTTGGGAGCGGGAGTGTGTGCTCGGGGACGTCGTACAACGGGGGTGGGGGCGGTATCGACCGAGGCAGGGGCCGCGGGACCAGAGAAACGTTCGGGCAGGGAGGGACGGGCACTCAGCCGAGTAGCGACACCACCCGGATAGTCGCGTGTTTGTGCGCCTGCGCCGACACGGAATGCGTCCGGCGTTGCTGCCCCCATGAGTCCTCCATCAACAAAACACTAGTACTTGTCTAGCAAGCATAGTTGTCGATTACCCGGGAAGCAACAGGGTTAGTCAATCCCCAGCGCCTTGCGCAGACGTGCAACATGGCCGGTGGCCTTCACATTGTATTGTGCGAGCAACACGGTGCCATCGGGGGCAACGACAACCGTCGAGCGAATAATGCCCACGTAGGTGCGCCCATAGTTCTTCTTTTCCCCCCACGCACCATAGGCCTTGAGAATCTCATGATCAGGATCGCATGCCAGCGGGAATGTCAGGGACTGCTTCTCAGCAAAACGCTCGAGGGCGGCCATCGAGTCGCCAGACACTCCAATAACGGAGTAGCCGGCCCCCTGCAACGAAGACAAGGAATCACGGAAGTCACAGGCCTCCTTCGTGCACCCCGGCGTCGACGCCTTCGGGTAGAAGTACACAACGACTCCGCGCGGGGACGCAGAAAGGAGATCAGACAGGGACAGGGATCCCTGCGTGGTTGTGGCGGTAAAATGCGGGGCTCGGTGGCCGACTTCCAAAACGCTCATGATGACCAGTGTATCGAGGGGGTATATCCCACTGCGAAGGGAGTCACCGGTGCGCGAGATGGGACTCGAACCCACACGTCAAAGACACTGGAACCTAAATCCAGCGCGTCTGCCAATTCCGCCACTCGCGCGCGCACCCAAGTGTAGCCGATGGACGTTGCCTCGTCCGAACACCTGGTGCCCAAAGCCGACTGCCCCCGTGCGAAACCGCTCACGTACCGTGGGGCACCCTCGAGCACTCCCCGGCAGCGTCACCTGCAGGCGCGAAGGCAACTGGAGCCTTAGACGCACCCACATTGCGTGCCTAGTGCGCCGTCGCGTTGATCGTTCCTTCGCCGAGGACACGTGTGCCCCTGTAGACAACCATCGACTGGCCACGGGCTACGCCGCGAGCTGAGCGCGCGAGGTTGACACTCATCGTGGAGCCAGCGCGAGTCAAGGAGGCGACAGGAATGGGCGAGCCGTGTGCGCGCAGCTGCACGAAAAGGTCGGTCACGTCGGAACCCTCGTCGTCTGGGGCTAGCCAGACGACGTCGGTCGCGTCAATGCGCGAGATGGACAACAGCTCGGAAGCACCCACGACAACCTGATTGGTCTGTGGCCTCGTCTCGAGGACGTAGCGTGGGCGCCCGTCGGGGGCGGGAGCTCCGATGCCTAGGCCCTTGCGTTGGCCGACCGTGTAGTTCCAATAGCCGTCGTGATGTCCCAGGACTGTGCCGTCGGGGGACACAATCTCGCCCTGGCGCGCACCCAAGTGCGCGCGCAGGAATCCTTGCGTATCCCCGTCGGGAATAAAGCAAATGTCGTAGGAGTCCGGCTTGTTGGATACGCCCAGGCCAAGGCGCTCAGCCTCAGAACGCACCCACGCTTTGCTGGGAGCATCGCCGAGCGGCAGGATAACGCGGGTGAGTTCCTCCGGGCCCATGACTGCTAACACGTAGGACTGGTCCTTGAGGGTGTCGGCGCCGCGGTGCAGTTCGGGACCGCTCTGTCCATCCACGATGGCCGCGTAGTGACCGGTGCACACGGCGTCGAAGCCGAGTGCACGGGCGCGGGCGGCGAGCTCGCGAAACTTCACAAACTCGTTGCAGCGCACACAGGGGTTGGGTGTTCGCCCAGCCTTGTACTGCTCAACGAAGTCAGTGATGACAGTCTGCTCGAACTCGCTGGCGAGGTCCCACACGTAGAAGGGGATACCAATGATCTCGGCAGCGCGCGCTGCATCCCCGGCGTCCTCGATCGAGCAGCAGCCACGCGAGCCAATACGACATTCTTGAGGTTGGGTGGACAGGGCCATATGGACGCCGACCACGTCATGACCGGCGTGAGCGGCTTTCGCGGCAGCGACGGCGGAATCTACCCCACCGGATAGTGCGGCCAGGACTCGCATGTTCAGCGCTCCTCATTTCGTTGGTTGCGCGCATGGGAGACCCCATCGAGGGCCGCCCCAGCGCGGATCGCGACCGGTAGGGCAGCGAGGAAGGCGTCAATGTCAGCGCGTGTCGTGGCGTGTCCCAGCGACACGCGTAGAACCCCTAGGGCCGCTTCCTCACTGCGTCCCATCGCCATGACAATGTCAGAGGGGCGAGCGACCCCCGCGTGGCAGGCGGACCCCGCGGAGACCGCAATGCCGGCCATGTCGAAGGCCATGAGGACCGCCTCGGGGCGGGCGGTCGGCAACGACAGGTGGATGATCGCACTCGACGAGGCCGAGTCCCCCACCGTCGCACGCACGTCGCCGGGCAGGCGGGACAGCAGGTACTCACGCAAGTCGCGCGCGCGGGCAACGAAGGCTGCGCGCTCGGCAACCACCTCGGTGAGAGCAGCTGCGAGCGCGCAGGCTCCCGCAATGTCGGGTGTGCCCGATCGTATCGAACGCTCGTGTCCGCCGCCGGGGCGGTCGGTCGTCATGGGGATACCTCGCCGGGCGAGAAGGACGCCGATGCCTGCGGGCGCGCCGACCTTGTGTCCGCCGACGCTCATGAGGTCCAGACCGAGATTCGAGAAGGAAACGTCCAGAGTCGGGATCGCCTGGGCAGCGTCGGAATGCACGAGGCCCCCGCTGGCGTGGACGAGGGCTGCGAAGTCTGCGACTGGCTGAATCGTACCGATCTCGGAGGACACCAGTGTCATGGATCCGAGGGCGATGCGCCCATCCCATGCTCCTGGCGCATCGTCATCGGAGACAACGGGCAGGACTGACATACCGCCCGCGTCCACGGGCAGAACTTCCCAGTCGAATCCTTCGCGCGCAGCGACCTCGCGCTGGTGGGCGACTGCGTCGTGTTCGAGGCCGGAGACGACAATGAGGTCACGGCTGCTCTCACGCCCACGCATGCCGCGGGCGCCAGCCATCACGCCAAGGGCGTCGGACTCGGTAGCACCGGACGTGAAGACCACCTCGTGGATGTCACCTCCCAGGGCCACGGCCACTTGCTCGCGCGCATCGTCGAGCATGCGACGGGCCCGCCGCCCTCCAAAATGGAGGGCGGCGGGATTGCCGGGGGTGGCGGCCAGGTCACACTGGGCGCGGGTCCACGCCTCGAGGGCGCACTCGCGCAGCGGCGTCGTGGCCGCGTGGTCGAGGTAGACACTCACGCCTGGGAGCGCGCCTCCTCGATGATCGCCAGGGCGGCCGGGACAACCTCGCTCACGTCACCAACCACGCCGAAGTCCGCGATCTCGAAGATCGGGGCATCCGGGTCGTCGCACACGGCAACGATGTGGGCGGCGGACTGCATGCCCACCGTGTGGTGAATGGCGCCGGACACGCCCAGGCCAATGTAGAGGTTCGGCGTGACGGTCAGGCCGGTCTGGCCGATCTGTTCGCTACGGGGCGCCCAGCCCTCGTCGCAGGCGACGCGGGTCGCACCCACGGCTCCGCCGAGGACATCCGCGAGGGATTGAACCAGCCCAAAGTCGCCGTCCACGCCGCGGCCGCCGCACACGACGGTCGAGGCGTCGGTCAGGGACACGCCCTCCTCCTCGTCGGCCACGCTGGAGACCACCTCGACCGCGCTGGCCTCGGTGCTCAGCTCGACCGCGAGGGGCTCGGGGGTCAGGGATGCGGGTGAGGCAACCGGCGCCTCGTCGATGATTCCCGAAGCGATGCCGACGATCGGAGTCTGACCTTCGAGGACGATACCCATCGACCAGGAGCCGCCCAGAGCGGTCTTGCCGACCTGTAGGACGCCACCATCGAAGGATACGGAGGACGCTCCGGAGATGACGCCGGACTCGGTGAGGGCGGCGACGCGCCCCGCGATTTCGCGACCACGGTAGTTTGAGCACAGCAGAACCAGACCGAAAGAGTCGGTGCCCAGCGCGGCGATGACCGCGTCGGAGGCGACAACGGAGGCATGACCGGCATCGCCAAGGTCGGCGTGCAGGATGCGGGTGGCTCCCAGCTCGGCCAGCGCGGCCACGTCGGGGGCGGGCGCCACGGAGAGCGCCACCACGTCACCGGAGGTCAGGGACGCAGCCAGCGTGAGAGCCTGGCGAGCCAGGGAAGTCAGGTGCGCCCCGGACTGGTCTGCCAGGACGAGGATCGGGGAATGCATGTGCTGCGTCATATCACTTCACCACCGAAAGAATGTAGTCGGCCAGCGCGCGCCCGCCCTCGCCGGCGTCCTGAATGATCGTGCCGGAACCGTCGCGCACGTTCTCCTCGCTGAAAGTCACGGAGGTCAGCGCACGGCGCAGCACCAGGTCCTGCCCGCCGGGAACCTCGACGAGGTCGTCAATACCCCACTGGTCCAGGGGCTTCTTGCGGGCGGCCTTCATCGCAGCGAAGGCCGGGTAACGAGGCTCGTTGATCTGGTCGGTCACGGAGACGACGGCGGGCAGTGCGGCGCGCAGCGTCTCGGTGAAGCCGTCGACGGAGCGCTCGATCGTCACGGCGCCATCTTCGACGCTCATCGAGCGGGCAAGGCCCAGCAGCGGCATGTGGGCTTTGGCGGCCAAAGCGCCGGGTAGCATGGAGGTCATTGCGTCCAGCGAGGCCATGCCGGTGACGACCAGGTCGACGGGACCGCACTCGTGCGCGATCTTCGCGATTGCGACGGAGAGCACGGAGGCCGTCGTGATGACGTCGGAGCCCTCGAGGAACTCGTCGGAGACTAAGAAGGCGCGGTCCGCGCCCATCTGCAGGGCGCGCATGAGCGCGTCCTCTGCGTCCTCGGGACCCATCGTCAAGGCGATGACCTCGCCCTCGCGGTCGGCGTTTTCCTCGGCTTCTTTCAGCTGGACGGCTGCCTCGATGGCGTTCTCGTCCAGCTCGTTGAGCACATCGTCCTCACCGCGCACTAAGCGACCGTCCTCAAAACGGCGTTCGGACTGCATGTCGGGGACATGCTTCACACACACGACAATTCTCATGGCTTCTAGCGTGCCACATTCCCGGCCCCTCGCCCATATGAGGGTGCCCTCACCGCCACACGCCACAATCAAGCATCCTTACCCGACGCAGGACTTCATTGCTTGCAGGTGCGCCTCATCATAGGTCTTTCTTCCCACCAATCCGACCGCTCTGTTCATGGTCCCGTATGATGGGGGTGGCTACGTCCACGAGGCAATGACTCCATCAGTCGTTCACCAGGAAGAGGCACAACATCTATGTCCGAGCGATCCGGCTCGTCCCACGTGCTCATTCGGCGCGTCACCGAACCTAACCCGCTGCCCACTCGCCTGGGGGTTTTCCCGTCGGGCGACGGTCTCGATGTCGCGGTGATCGCACGCGGCGCCTCCGGCGTGGACATGTGTATTTTTGACGAGGCCGGAGCTGAGACTCGCTTTTCCCTGCTGGGGCCGAAGACGGGCGTGTGGCATGGCCACATCTCCGGCTATGGGACGGGCACACGTTATGGTTTCCGCGCGCACGGGACGTGGGATCCGGACGGAGGCAAGTTCTTCAACTCGCACAAGCTTCTCCTCGATCCCTATGGGCGCGGCCTCGAGGGGGCCGTGGACATGAAGTCCGCCGTCTACGCACACAGCGTGGACGAGGACCTCTATCCGTCCGAGTATCCGATGCGCCGTTCCCCCATCGACTCGGCGCCATACATGCCGCGCTCGGTTGTGGTTGAGTCCTCATTCCCGATCCTTCCCAAGCCGCGCACCCCGTGGGAGACGACGGTCATCTACGAACTCCACGTCAAAGGCTTCACCAAGGACATGCCCGGCGTGCCCGAACCTCTGCGTGGCACCTACGCGGGCCTGGCACACCCGGCCGCCGTGTCCTATCTGAGGGACCTGGGTATCACTGCCGTCGAGCTGCTGCCCGTTCACGCCAAGTGTGATGAACCATTCCTCACCGAACGCGGCCTGACGAACTACTGGGGCTACTCCACGCTCTCCTTCTTCGCCCCCGAACCCTCCTACGCGACCGCCGCCTCTCAGCAGGCCGGCGCACAGGCCGTCGTCGACGAGTTCCGCGGCATGGTGTCTCTCCTGCACAAGGCCGGTATTGAGGTCATCCTCGACGTCGTCTACAACCACACGTGCGAGGGCGGTGACGCGGGTCCATCTCTGTCGTGGCGGGGCCTGGACTCCGACATGTATTACCGCCACACCAGCTCGCGCCCCGTCCAGACCATCGACGTAACCGGAACCGGTAACACGATGAACATGGATCACCCCAAGACCATCCAGATGGTTATGGACTCACTGCGCTACTGGGCGCGCGACATGGGCGTTGATGGCTTCCGTTTTGACCTGGCGGCCGCTCTCGGTCGTTTCTCGACCGGCTTTTCCCCGATGCACCCGCTCCTCATCGCGATGGCCACGGACGACATTTTGGCCCACGCGAAGCTCATCGCCGAACCTTGGGACGTGGGCCCGGGCGGCTGGCAGACCGGCAACTTCCCGGTCCCTTTCTCGGAGTGGAATGACCACTACCGTGGTGCCCTGCGTAACTTCTGGCTGGCGGATGTGGGCGCCCAGGCCTCGGGCCACGTCGTGTTCGGCCCCAACGACCTGGCGACCCGCTTGTCCGGATCCCAGGACGTCTTTGATCATGGGCTGGGTCGGCTGCGCGGGCCGCGCGCCTCCATTAACTTCGTGACCGCGCACGATGGCTTCACCCTGGCGGACATGACCGCCCACGAACACAAGCGCAACTGGTACAATCTCGAGAACAACCGCGACGGCTCAGACGATAACCGCTCGTGGAACCACGGCTTCGAGGGACCACTGGCCTCCGGCGCAACCCACCTGGACGCTGCGGCTCCCTACCCTATTTTTTCCCGAATGTCTGTACCCAAGCTGCGTGCACGGTCGCAGCGCAACATCTTGGCCACCATGCTCGTCTCTTCGGGCACGCCGATGATCACGGGTGGCGACGAGTTCGGACGCACCCAGGACGGCAACAACAACGCGTACTGCCAAGACAGTCCGACCTCGTGGGTTGACTGGGATCTGGCAGAAGGCCAACAGGCGCAAATCGATGCTGTTTCATGGCTGATCGCCCTGCGTAAGGCACACCCGGTGCTGCGGCCCGATCGCTTCGCGACCGGTCGGCCCTACGGCGGCGATTCGGTGCCTGACCTGTCCTGGTATACCGCCGAGGGCACGCCGATGCCGGACTACGGATGGACGGACTCGCGCCACCGTACTTTCCAGATGCTGCGTTCCGGCGTGACATGGGGCGACCGAGACGCCCTCATCATTATCAACGCGAACCTCAACGACGCACAGGTAACGTTGCCCGGCGGCCACGACCTCGACTGGCTGATCGCCTACTCCACGGTGTGGGAAACGCCCGCCAACGGAGGCATCGGCTCTTCGCTAGACCCCGCCGAGCTTTCCCTCGAGGTCGAGCACGTCACCCCGCGTTCGACACTCACAATCGAAGCACTGTCCGTGACTATTCTGCTGTCCGACATCGCCTTCCAGCCCGAAAACTAACGCGCCGCCATTTTTGTTTATTTCTATACACTCGTTAGGATCAATATATGACTCTCAGTGAAGATGCCCTGGAAACCGCAACCTCCGATGCCTCGCTGGCCCGCTCGAAGGCCCGAAGCGCCGAGATCGACCTGGCAATCGACGAAGATCCTTCGCGTTTCCGCATCCTCACCGGAGACCGCCCCACGGGTCACCTGCATTTAGGCCACTACTTCGGCACCCTTCGTAACCGCGTGCTGTTGCAGAACCGCGGCGTGGAAACCTGGGTGCTGGTCGCCGACTACCAGGTGATCACCGACCGCGACGGCGTGGGCCCGATACGCGAGCGCGTCCTCGGCCTCGTTGCCGACTACCTGGCCGCGGGTATCGACCCGCAGCGCTCCACGATCTTCAACCACTCGGCGGTCCCGGCCCTCAACCAGCTGATGCTCCCGTTCCTCTCCCTGGTCACGGAGTCGGAGCTGCACCGCAACCCGACGGTGAAGGCCGAGCTGGAGGCCACCGAGGGCCGCGCAATGACGGGCCTCATGCTGACCTACCCGGTCCACCAGGCCGCCGACATCCTCTTCTGCAAGGCGAACATCGTGCCCGTGGGTCAGGACCAGCTCCCCCACCTCGAGCAGGCACGCCTGATCGCCCAGCGCTTCGACAAGCGCTACGGCCGCGCGACCCCCGAGCGTCCCGTGTTCCCCCGCCCCGAGGCCCTCCTGTCCGAAGTCCCGTTGCTGCTGGGCACGGACGGACAGAAGATGTCGAAGTCGCGCGGTAACACGATCGAGCTGCGCATGAGCGCCGACGAAACCGCGACAATCCTGAAGAAGGCGAAGACGGACGCGCAGCGTCGCATCACCTTCGATCCGGTCGACCGACCCGAGGTTTCCAACCTACTGATGCTGGCCTCGCTGGCCACGGGCGACGCCCCCGAGGTCATCGCGGAGCGCATTGGCGACGCCGGCGCGGGCACCTTGAAGGCGCTCGTGACTGAGTCACTCAACGAGATGCTCGCGCCCCTGCGGTCTCGCCGCGCCGAGCTGATCGCCAACGAAGACTATCTGCTGAGTATCCTGCACGCCGGCAATGAACGTGCCAACGAGCAGGCGGATCAGACTCTGTCCGAGGTCCGTACAGCGATGCAGATGAACTATTAATCCCTCACACAACCCCTTTGGAGGCCATCATGGCATACAACCAGCTCCCCGAGCGTCCCGACGAATCCGTTGGCTCGTGGATGATCACGCTGCTCATCACCCCTATTCCGCTGGTCGGTTTCATTTACATACTCGTGTTGGCGTTCGGCTCCGCCGCAGCCCCGTCAAAGCGGAACTTCGCGCGCGCCCTTTTAGCCTGGGAGATCATCGGCCTGGTCGCGACGATCCTGTTGTACGTCGTCTTCGGCGTTGCAATCTTCTCCGGAATCAATAGCGGACACTGATTCCGCGTCGCAGGTCGACAGGCGGGGGTGGCACCCGAGTAACTCGGATGCCACCCCCGCAGTTTGCTCCCGGCGTTGAATCTTCGCCCTCCCCCTGCCAGACATAGGAGATCGGTCACATTCCGTGGTGTGATCTTCGCCTATCAGCTGGTCGGTCCATACGTTAGGGTGGGGTATGTGAGCGAGAAACTGTTGCCCCGTATCCCGATCATCGAAGTGTTCCCCGTCATCGAAGACGGAACGCTTCCCGCTAAGGCGACCGAAGGCGAGCCTTTCCCCATCCGTGCAACCGTGTTCCGCGAAGGACACGACGCATTCGCCGCCGAAGCCGTCCTGCTGCGCCCGGACGGAGGTGAATACTCCCGTACCCGCATGGTCGACATCGCGCCCGGCCTGGACCGCTACGAAGCCTGGGTGGCCCCCGACGCTCCCGGCGCATGGACCTTCCGCGTGGATTCCTGGTCGGATCCCTACGCCACGTGGCGCCACGACGCAGCAGTCAAGGTCGGAGCCGGAATCGACGTGGAACTGATGCTGGAGGAGGGCGCACGTCTCATGGAGCGCGCGGCAGCAGGCTCAGCCTTCCACAACCCGACCCAAGAACAGCCCCCGGCCTCGGACATCGAAGCGCTCTTCGACGCCGCACGACGCCTGCGCGACACCAACCACTCCCCCCAGCAGCGCCTATCAGCCGGCATTTCCTCGCGTATCCGCCTGGTCTTCCGCGACCACCCGCTGCGCGACCTCCTCGACTCCTCGCGCTCCTACCCGCTCGACGTCGCCCGCACCAAGGCGCTGGCCGGCGCGTGGTACGAAATCTTCCCACGCTCTGCAGGCGCCTACCAGAACCCCGACGGCACCTGGGTCTCGGGCACCCTTGAGCGCGCTGCCGAAGACCTGCCTCGCATCGCCGGTATGGGCTTCGACGTCGTCTATCTGACGCCCATCCACCCGATCGGCACCACCTTCCGCAAAGGCAAGAACAACTCGCTGACCGCGACACCCGGCGACCCCGGATCCCCCTACGGCATCGGCTCACCCGAAGGCGGCCACGACGCCATCCACCCAGATCTGGGTACCTTCGATGACTTCGACCGCTTCGTGGATCGCGCACGAAGCCTCGGCATGGAGGTTGCCCTCGATCTGGCCCTCCAGTGCTCCCCAAACCACCCATGGGTCACCGAACATCCCGAATGGTTTACGACGCGCGCCGACGGCACGATCGCGTACGCTGAGAACCCGCCAAAGAAGTACCAGGACATCTACCCACTGAACTTCGATAACGACCCAGAGGGCATCTACCAAGCCGTACGCGACGTCATCGAGCTGTGGATCAAGCACGGCGTGACGATCTTCCGCGTCGACAACCCCCACACGAAACCGATTCCCTTCTGGGAACGCCTCCTCGCCGACATCAAAGCCCAGTACCCGGGCACGCTCTTCCTCGCCGAGGCCTTCACGCGCCCCGCCATGATGCGCACACTAGGCGCGATCGGCTTCGACCAGTCCTACACCTACTTCGCGTGGAGGACATACAAGCAGGAAATCGAAGAATACCTGCTCCAGATCTCCCAAGAGACCGCACACCTCATGCGTCCCGCCTTCTGGCCGACCACGCACGACATCCTCACCCCACAGATGTGGGACGGCGGTACCGCGATCTTCGCGATCCGCGCGATGCTCGCCGCGCTCGGCGCCCCCACGTGGGGCATCTACTCGGGCTACGAGTTCGTCGAAAACGAGCCTCGCGGTTCCTTCCAGGAACCCAACAATAACGAGAAGTACGAGTACCGCCCCCGCCACTGGGCAGACGCCGATGATATTGGAATCTCGCGTCTGTTCACACTGCTCAATGCCGCACGCGCCAAGCACCCCGCGCTACGTCAGCTGCACCAGATCCGCATCCATCCCACGTCCTCGGATCGCCTCATCGCGTTCTCGCGCCAGATGCCCGGAAAGTTCACCGAAGACGGCAACACCGACACCGTCATCTGCGTGATCTCACTGGACCCGCACCAGGGAGTCGATGCCTCCGTCGAACTGGACCTGGCGGGCATGGGCCTAGCGACGCCCGGCGGCAACATCACGGTCGTCGACGAACTCGACGGGCACTCCTACGTGTGGGGATCATCCAACTGGGTGGAGCTGTCCCCCGTGACGCGTCTCGGTCACGTCTTCAAAGTTGAACCCGCCCATTCCTCACCCTGGTCACAGGCATAACAACACAGTTCCGCCCGGCGCTTCGAAGCGCCGGGCGGGACCAGCCCACACAATCAACCCCCCTCAATGAGACCCGGCTCCCAATTTTGCCGGTCAAACGATAGACTACAAACACGACAGTGAACTCAGCAGTTCACACCATCTGGAGTAAGGACAATCCATGAGCTGCGAACTAACGCCGATCCCGGTCAATGACGACATTCTCGACGCCGTTGCCTCAGGCTCCTACTACTCGCCGCATTCTGTGCTCGGCGCCCACTTGAGCGACACAGGTGTCACCATTCGCACCGTCGCACGCCTAGCCGACGCGGTTGAGATCGTCACCCCGACAGGCACCTACGCGGCCACCCACGAGCGCGGCGGTGTCTGGGTAGTGGCTGTTCCTGGAGAGAACATTCCGCCCTATCGTGTGTCCGTCACCTACGGCGACGACACGACCCTACGCGACGATCCCTACCGCTTCCTGCCCACCCTGGGTGAGATGGACACATACCTCATCTCCGAGGGCCGCCACGAGAACCTCTGGAAGGTCCTCGGCGCCCACGTCAAGACATACACGGATGAGATGGGCGAGACCACGGGCACCGCTTTCGCCGTGTGGGCCCCCAACGCGCGCGCAGTGCGCGTCGTCGGTGAATTCAACTTCTGGGACGGTGGAGCCACGTCCATGCGTTCACTGGGTTCCTCCGGCATCTGGGAGATCTTCGTCCCCGGCGTCGGCGTCGGCGCACGCTATAAGTTCGAAATCCAAGGCCCCGGCGGCAACTGGTTCCAGAAGGCCGACCCGCTGGCCCGCGCCACCGAGATTCCGCCGGCCACCGCCTCGGTCGTCACTGACTACTTCCATGAATGGACCGACGACGAGTGGATGTCCACGCGCAAGGACCGCAACCCCCACGCCGGCCCCATGTCCATCTACGAGGTCCACGCGGGTTCGTGGCGTCAGGGCCTGGGCTACCGCGAGCTGGCCGACGAGCTTGTCCCCTACGTCAAGCAGATGGGCTTCACGCACGTGGAGTTCATGCCTTTGGCTGAGCACCCCTTCGGCGGCTCCTGGGGCTATCAGGTGACCTCCTACTTCGCCCCGACCTCGCGCTACGGTACGCCGGATGACTTCCGCTACCTGGTGGACGCATTCCACCGCGCCGGTATCGGCGTCATCCTGGACTGGGTCCCAGCCCACTTCCCGAAGGATGATTTCGCGCTCGCGCGTTTCGATGGAACACCCCTGTACGAGGATCCGGATCCCCTGCGCGGCGAGCACCCTGACTGGGGCACTTACGTCTTTAACTTTGGTCGTCGCGAAGTGCGTAACTTCCTGGTCGCCAACGCCCTGTACTGGCTGGAGGACTTCCACGTCGATGGCCTGCGCGTCGACGCCGTTGCTTCGATGCTGTACTTGGATTACTCGCGCAAGGACGGCCAGTGGCGTCCCAATCAGTACGGTGGACGCGAGAACCTGGAGGCCATCGACTTCATCCAGGAAGCGAACGCGACCGCGTACCGTCGTCACCCCGGCATCGTCATGATCGCTGAGGAATCCACGGCATGGCCGGGAGTGACCGCCCCCACCTCCGGTGGCGGCCTCGGCTACGGCATGAAGTGGAACATGGGCTGGATGAATGACACGCTGCGCTACCTGAGCGAGGATCCGGTCAACCGACGCTGGCACCATGGAGAACTCACCTTCTCGCTGGTGTACGCGTTCTCCGAGAACTACGTGCTACCCCTCTCGCACGACGAGGTCGTGCATGGTAAGGGATCGCTCATTTCGAAGATGCCCGGCGACAAGTGGCAGCGCCTGGCGGGTCTGCGTTCCCTCTACGCGTACCAGTGGAGTCACCCGGGTAAGCAGCTCCTCTTCATGGGCCAGGAGATCGGTCAGGAGCAGGAGTGGAATGAATCCTACTCTCTTGACTGGTGGCTGCTGGACCAGGAGGGCCACGCCGGTGTCGCAGCGCTGGTCGAGCGTCTCAACGCGATCTACACGGACAGCCCCGCCATGTGGGACGACGACTACACGGGCTTCGAGTGGATCGACGCCTCCGACGGCGATCACAACCTGATCTCCTACCTGCGTAAGGGGACGAATACGGATGGTGACCGCGAGGTCGTTGTCTGCGTGTCCAACTTCGCGGGCAACCCGCACGAAGGCTACCGCGTTGGTCTGCCGTTTGGCGGCGAGTGGGTCGAGATCCTCAATACGGATGCCGAGGAGTTCGGTGGCTCCGGCGTGGTAAATGTTGGCCCGATCATCGCCGAGGACACCCCGTGGAACGGTCGCCCGGTCTCCGCGCAGCTGCGCGTGCCGCCGCTGGGTGCCGTCTGGCTGGTACCCGCCTCGCAGGTGCGCTGACGCCATAGAGTGATACGACGAGGCCGGGGTAGGGATTCCTGCCCCGGCCTGTCTCGTCGCCTATTCGTTGTGTACGTGTAGGGTTGAGTGCGCGGCGGTGTGTGCGGGCACCGGTCAGAAGCCAGCCCTCCCCCGGTCTATTTGCCCCTGTAGTTTGATGAGTTCGCTCCTGACTTCCGGGTCAGGCTCACGATCGATCTTCTTCGTCAGTTCGTTGTGCGTGGAATGCCACCCGTACCAAACGGCGACCACCACGAAGACGATCGCAATAATGAACCACTTCACCGGTTTCACCCCCTCGAGCCATAGCCCAACCAAGTGAGACGTTGCGCAACCTGATAATCCTCATGAGTGGGATCCCAGATGTTCAAGCATACCCACAGACTGGGGTACCAGTCGACGCGGTTTCCAGTATTCAAGTAGTATGCCCGTTCTTTAGGGTTAAAGGACAAGACGTGTTGGTTGTGTGGTGACGTTTCGGCTTGTTAGTGCGGAAAAGTTAGTATTGGAGGTGGCGGGTGCCAACATGGAGGATGGACACAGCGTGTTGGTTGTGTGGTGACGTTTCGGCTTGATGATGCAGAAAAGTCGGGGTTGGAGGTGGTGGGTGCCAACATGGAGGATGGGCAAAGCGTGTCGGTTTTGTGGTGGCTTTTCGGCTTGTTAGTGCGGGAAAATCAACATTGAAGTTGTTTGTTTTATTGTGAGTCTGTGCGTGGTCCCTTGATCTGTCTCGGTGGAGCTTGGGCAGGTTGTTTGCGTCGGCGGTATCCACCGTGCCAGGCCGCTGTGCCAGGTGGGGTTGTGCGCTACACGAGGACCCGTGCGTGACTTGCCAGCCGATGACATCGCCACCAAACGGGGGGAATTGCACCATTAGAGGCGCGACACGCCGGCGACACGCCGAAGGGAGGCTCCTAATGCTGCAAAAGAGCCTGTCAATTTTTCTGTGTATGGGGGTTAGAGGTAGGGGGTGATTCGGTCG
>NZ_CAUTSL010000036.1:0-24618 GCF_963540955.1 Actinomyces bouchesdurhonensis | reverse complement strand
TCATCGCAGGAGGCCTAGACGCCTCCACCCACACTCAACTCTGAAGAGCCCCTTAACGGCAGATGAGGCGCATATCAGTGTCGAAGTCGCCTACCTTCACCGGGCAAGTGCGAGACGTCTTCCACCAAGACACACCCGCCCAAGGCCAACGCCTGGCCGCACACCTCACCCAGCGCCTACCAGCCTGCCCCATCCCCGAAATCGCCCGACTAGGCCGGACCCTACGCAAGTGGAAGGACGCACTCGACGCCTACTTCGACACCGAAGGAGCCAGCAACGGCCCAACAGAAGCCATCAACGGACATTATCGAGCTGGGCAGACGCACCGCCAGAGGCTACCGCAACCCCACCAACGACCAACTCCGAATGCTCCTCATCGCAGGAGGCCTAGACGCCTCCACCCACACTCAACTCTGAAGAGCCGGCAATTTAGGAAACAAACATAACATCAACACAATATTCAACCTGGAGTTCGACACAATTAATGACACTTTGAGAGAGCATCCCATTTCACCCTGAAGCAACAGGCGAATAGCGCATATATGCAATATATATGACTGCGGTCTAGAATAGTTATTCTAGTCAAAATACCTCGATATAAAAACTTCAGACAGTAGAACACGATTCCCCTCTCAAACATGAGCGCGAAGATACAGCACGTCGGCGCGACAGAATACATAGCCCACGTCGGCCGGATAGAGACCTCGGGCGTGGTCAATAACGCACTACCGACCCTCCTATAATTGCGACATGCAGATTCAAATTGCTTCTCCTGACGACTTCGAGTTTATCGAGGGGGTGTATGAGCATGCCCGCGCGTTCATGCAGGCGAATGGGAATGCGACTCAGTGGCCCGGCGGATACCCGGGCCGGATTGACGCTGAGGAAGACATCGCATGCGAACACTGCTTCCTTGTGTCCGACGACGAGGGGCCCCTCGCCGTCTTCTCTTTCGCTCCCGGGCCAGACGAAACTTACACCCAGATCGACGGCGCATGGCATTCCGAGGCCAACTACCACGTCATCCACCGCGTGGCTGCGGTGCGCGGGCACGGTGTCGCTCGGGCGATCTTCAGCTTCGCGGCCGCCCGCTCCGATTACCTGCGCTGCGACACCCACGAAGATAACGCGCCGATGCGCCGCGCGCTCGAATCGTTCGGATTCCGCGAGTGCGGCACGATCATCGTCGCTAACGGCACGGAGCGCGTCGCCTATGACTGGATCAAGGAGCCGCAACGCAACGGAGGTACGTCGCGGTCGTAACACCCACCGCGTCGCAGACACACCCACATTTTCGCATGCAATTCCCCGCGGACACGGATCGACAACACCTCAGAAACCGCATGATTTCAACGTTTCAGCTCCACAACTGGAAGTTCCGTCGGGGGAATTGCATGCAACTATTCTGGAGCTGAACCCGTTGGGGAGCGTTGCACCCGCTCTGATCGGGTGCAATGTTGCCGATGGGGTGCACGACCCCATCGGCAACAAGCTCTGTCGCGGAGGCGTATCGCTGGCGCGTAGACACCGCGACTAATTCCGGTGCCGCACACCGGGGCACCGGCGCGGCGCCCGAGGCTGCTCTCCCGTGCAACAAGCACCCCTCCAACGCCCAACAATCACGGCACACCCGCCAATCGGCCAAAGCGCAGACCCATTGGGCGAAAACAGCCGGATTTCGAAGAAATTTGATTGATGGGTCTGCAATTTGGCGCATGAACCCGCTGAACACCCCGTCGCCCACGCCCATCTGCCCACACACCCTGCCCCCGGTAATCAGACTGATCGCAATCAAACACTACGCACCCTTTGACCGGCGCGAGGCCACTCATCAAACCACTCACCGAGGCATGGAGGACATTGAACCGCAATCGAGCTTGTTTCTCAGTGGCGTTACACCACTGAGCGGGGTATTACACCAGTTCGGAGGTGGTGTAATGCTCCCCAACTAGTGCAGTGCCTTCGTCGTTGCCCCATTCAGACCCGCGCTTCATTCGACAGGACGAGCATCCACGCCCCAGGGCGCACTCTTGAGTCGTAGGCCAGCCTGCCCCACCCATGCGCCACGTCAGATGCCCACGCCCACACACGTTAGTTTCACGGATGTTTCACAAGCCCCCACTATCGGCGACACACGTTTCACGCGCACAGACCAGACGCCCACACAGCTATCCTGCGCCGCATGCGTCATTGCCGAGGCTCCCCCCACGCCAGGAACACGCCACCTCCGCGCACAACAGCCAACGGAAAGCGCCAGAGCTCGGCCACGCCACAGCGCACCACACCCGCATACACGCGGGCGCGGGGGCGCCCCCCCCCCCGCGCGCGCGCCAACACCCCCAACGGAAATGCCCCTGCGCTGGCCACCGCAACTGCGCACCCCCCCCGCATCCCCGGGGGCGCGCCCCGGCCCACCGCGGGGCGCGCGCCCAATCCCACCAACCGCCACGAGGGCGGTCGCCTCACTTGATGAAGCCGAGCGCCTTGACGGCGTCGTACTCTTCCTGCAGGGCCTTGATGTTATGGTCGATTCCTGCGCGGGTCGCATCGGAAATCTCGAGGCCGTCGACGACCTGCCATTCGCCACCGTCGGAGGTGACCGGGAAGCCGAAGTTCAGGCCGGCGGGGACACCGTAGTGGGTGCCGTCGGACATGACACCGGCGGTGACCCACTCACCCTCGGGGGTGCCGTGGATCCAGGAGTACATGTGGTCGATCGCGGCGTTCGCGGCAGAGGCGGCAGAGGAAGCGCCGCGCGCCTCGATGATGGCGGCGCCACGCTTGGCGACGGTGGGACGGTAGTAGTTGGAGAGCCACTCTTCGTCCACCAGCTCAGCCGCGGGCTTGCCGGCGACCTTCGCGAAGGAAACGTCCGGGTACTGGTCAGCCGAGTGGTTACCCCACACGACGACGTCCTTAATGTCAGCGTTCGCGGCACCGGTCTTGTGAGCCAGCTGCGCGATCGCACGGTTGTGGTCGAGGCGCATCATCGCGGTGAAGCGCGACGCGGGGACGTCCGGCGCAGCGTTCTGGGCGATGGTGGCGTTGGTGTTCGCGGGGTTGCCCACGACGAGGACGCGCACGTCGTCGGCGGCGCCGTCGTTGATGGCCTTGCCCTGGGGGCCGAAGATGCCCGCGTTGGCCTCGAGCAGGTCGGCGCGCTCCATGCCCGCGCGGCGCGGCATGGCGCCCACCAGGTAGGCGACGTTGGTGCCCTGGAACGCACGGTTCACGTCGTCGAAAATCTCGACGCCGGCCAGGGTCGGGAACGCACAGTCGTCGAGTTCCATGGCGGTGCCCTCGGCGGCCTTGACGGCCTGGGGGATCTCGAGCAAGTTCAGCTTGACAGGCACGTCCGGGCCGAACAGCTGGCCGGAAGCAATGCGGAACAGGAGGGCGTAGCCGATATTGCCGGCTGCGCCAGTGACGGTGACGATACGAGGTTCTGCCATAAGTGGCGCTCCTTTACAGTCCTTTGGGCGTGTGCCCGTGCAGTCGCGGGGATCCCCGCGCTCTGCATCCTAGGATACGTTGTCCGTCACAGTGCGACCCGGGCATCCAGTCCCAACAGCACCCACCACTCGCGTGATCTAGGACATACGAGGTCGTGGTCGGGGCTGTCCTTCGGGGAACCCAGGTCGTAGAATGATTGCATGTCATACACGCATTCCTCGCTCCCGCCCGACAGCGTCGTAAAGGGGCAACCAGCCCCTGCCTCGTCCCATATTGACGAGGCCGTGGCGCACTCCCGCGATCACGCGCGCTTCCCGGATGGCGGGCAGGGCGGCCACTCGCACGATCATTCTCATGCGTCGGCGTCAACAAAACGACTGGCCTGGGCGCTCGCGGTCACGGGGGCGGTCGTCGTCGCCGAGCTGATCGGCGCCTTCTGGTCGGGATCCCTGTCGTTAGCGGCGGACGCTGGCCACATGGTCGTGGACGCATCCGGCCTGGTCATTGCGCTGGTCGCTGCCCACCTGACGCGACGCCCGCGCGACGACAAACGCACGTGGGGGTGGGCGCGCTCCGAGGTCTTGGCCGCCGCCCTGCAGGCCGGCATGCTCCTCATTATCAGCGTGATGGTCGCGTGGGAGGGGGCGTGGCGCCTCGCCTCCCCGCCTGAGGTCGAGGCTGGCCCTATGCTCCTTGTCGGCGTTCTCGGCCTCGTTGCGAACGCCGTCTCCCTGCTGATTCTGGCGGGCGGGCGCGACGCGAACCTCAACATGCGCGCCGCTTTCCTGGAGGTCGCCAACGACGCACTCGGTTCCGTCGCGGTGATCGTCGCGGCCGGCGCTGAGTGGGCGTTCGGGTGGGGCCGCGCTGACGCCGTCGCATCCCTCTTGATCGCTATCCTCATGGCGCCGCGCGCTCTCACGCTCCTGCGCCGCTCTGTCGCAATCCTCATGGAGCAAGCGCCCGCCAGCGTGGACGTGGGTGAGCTGCGCACGCACATGATGGACGTCGACGGCGTGCTGGGCGTGCACGACCTGCACGTGGTAGCCGTCTCCTCCCACCTCGTGACCGTCACCGCGCACGTGACCGTCACGCACGAGGCCGACGGCCCCCACCGCGACCGCATCGTCCACGAGCTCGGCGAATGCGCGTGCCACCACTTCCCCATCGCGCACTCTACCTTCCAGCTCGAGTGCCCCGAGCACGCGAGCCACGAACACTTGGCACACTAAGGCATCGTCAGCGCATAACACGCGAACACCCATACTCCAAGCACCCCTACCTGGCATCTGGCCCGATGAGGCGCGCCAAGTCATATCCACGCACTGTGAGGACACGCAGGCATTACAGACGCCCCATAAACACGTCGGGGGCCGCGCCAGCTGGCGCGGCCCCCGAACGAGGCTCAGAAGCGATTACTTCGTGCGATTCGCGCGGTAGTACTCGATGAGAGCGCGGGTCGACTGATCCTGCGCGTCCAGAGCCTCGGACGAACCCTCGATGGCGGGGAGGATCTGCTTGGCCAGGACCTTGCCCAGCTCAACACCCCACTGGTCGAAGGAATCAATGCCCCACACGGCACCCTCGACGAAGGTGATGTGCTCGTACAGGGCGATCAGCTGGCCCAGGACCGACGGGGTCAAGGCGGGGGCCATAATCGACGTCGTGGGACGGTTGCCGGTGAACACGCGGGCGGAGACGATGGCCTCGGGCGTGCCCTCGGCGCGCACCTCCTCGCTGGTCTTGCCAAAGGCCAGGGCCTTGGTCTGCGCGAAGAAGTTCGACAGGAACAGCTCGTGCATGTCGGCGTCGCCGTCGCCCAGCGCCCATGTCGGGTTCGCAAACGCGATGAAGTCGGCGGGGACCATGCGGGTGCCCTGGTGGATCAGCTGGTAGAAGGCGTGCTGGCCGTTGGTGCCGGGCTCACCCCAGAAGACCTCGCCGGTCTCGTAGGTGACGGGGCTGCCGTCGCGGCGCACGGACTTGCCGTTGGACTCCATGGTCAGCTGCTGCAGGTACGCGGGGAAGCGATGCAGGTACTGGGAGTAGGGCAGGACAGCGTGCGTGTCGGCGCCCAGGAAGTTCGAGTACCACACGTTGAGAAGGCCCATGAGCAGGGGCACGTTCTTCTCGGGCTCCGTCTCGACGAAATGGCGGTCCATCGCGTGGAAGCCTGCGAGGAAGTCAGCGAAGCCCTCGGGGCCAATCGCGACGGCCAGGGAGGTACCGACAGCGGAATCCACGGAGTAGCGGCCACCCACCCAGCTCCAGAAGCCGAAGGCGTTACCCGGGTCGATGCCGAAGTCAGCGACCTTATCCAGGGCTGTGGACACGGCGACGAAGTGCTTAGCGATCGCCTCCTTCTCCGAGGCCTCGTCAGTGACGATGCCGCGCTCACGCAGACCATCGAGCAGCCACGCGCGCACAACCTTCGCATTCGTGATGGTCTCGAGCGTCGTGAACGTCTTGGACGCCACGATCACGAGGGTCGTCTCGGGGTCCAGGTCCTTCGTGGTCTCGCCCGCGTCGGTGGGATCAATGTTAGAGATAAAGCGGCACTCCAAGCCCTCCTGCACGTAGGGCTTGAGGGCCTCGTACGCCATGACGGGACCCAGGTCGGAGCCGCCGATGCCGACGTTGACGACCGTCTTAACGGGCTTACCGGTGATGCCCACCCACTCGCCAGAACGGACGCGGCGAGCGAAAGCGTAAATCTTGTCCAGCACAGCATGCACGTCGGCGACCGCGTCCTTGCCGTCGACCGTCAGGGAGTCGGTCACAGGGCGGCGCAGTGCGGTATGCAGGACAGCGCGGTCCTCAGTGACGTTAATGTGCTCGCCGGCGAACATGCGGTCGCGCAGATCCAGGACCCCCGTCTGCTCGGCGAGCGCAAGGAGGTGACCCACCAGGGTCGGGCACACGAGGTTCTTCGACAGGTCGACATGCAGGTCGGCGGCCTGGAACGTGAAGGTCTTCGTACGCTCCGGATCATCCGCGAACATCTTGCGTAGATCCGGTTCAAAATTGTCGGCCAGCTGGTCGAGCTTGTCCCACGCGGGGGTCATCGTCGGGTCGATCACGGGGATATCACTCATGGGTGCTCCTGACAGTAGAAAGAGATGTAACACCAGTCTAGCGGGCCAAACGCGCCAGGTCACACTGGTCGCCCCAACAACAAACGAGGCCGTGGTCCCATGAACGCTCAGGGAACCACGGCCTCGTAATCACTGGGAAACCAGCGCCGACCTGTTACTCGACGAGGTCGTCGATGGGGATGGGGGCCGCCTCAATACCCGGGTTCTGCAGGGAGACAATACGCTGGACGGGGACGAGATCAAGCCACCACTGGGCGAAGGGGCGGCGATTATCAATGTCCAGGTCGTCAAACATGTGCTTGACAGGGCGAGCCTCAACGGCGGAGCCTACCTGCCCAATGTAATAGGCGCGCGGATCCCCGCACTCAAACTGGGCCACGAGCTGATCAAACGCGCGGGCCATCAGGCGCGTGGCAAGCAGACGGTCGTAGGGCGACGGCGATCCACCCTGCTGCATGTGGCCGAGGGCCTGGTGACGCACGTCGTAGATACCCTCGGACTCGGCGTTGAACACATCGGCCAAGAAATCGCGATCATAATACTGGGATGCCGACTCGTTGACCAGCGTCAGGAACAGACGTCGACCCGACTTGAAGGAACTCACCATACGCTCTGCATCAGCGGCGATCTGCTGGAGGGAAGGGGACTCCTCGTTGATGTACATGTACTCGGCACCGCTGGCAAGGGCGCTCATGAACGTCAGGTAACCGCAGCGCCGCCCCATCGTCTCAGCGATGAAACAACGCTTGGACGCGGCTGCGCTCTCCTTGATGCGGTCGATCGCCCACGTAGCGTTGTTGATCGCCGTGTCGGTACCGATCGCGAGCTCGCATCCCGGCAGGTTGTTATCAATCGACGCGGGAATGAGCAGCATCGGGATACGGAACGCCGGGTAGCGGTCTTTCTCCGCCTGGATCGCATACACGCCCAAGTAGGCGTTCATGCCCCCGATAACGAAGAGCGCATCGATCTCATTACGTTCAATCGCCCGGCCCAGTGCGTAGAACTGCTCGACCGGCGGAACATCACGTTTCGTACCCAGCTCGGCACCGCCCTTGAACGCCCAACCTTCGACGTCCGACCAACTCAGTTCGCGCACGCGATCATCGGCCAGGCCGCTCCACGAGCCATCGACGCCCAGCATCGTCCAGCCCCGCGCAATACCCAGACGCACGGCAACACGAGCAGCCGTGTTCATGCCGGGGGCCAAACCGCCCGCATGCAGAATTGCGACACGCTTGACGTCACCCGTTGGTTCAGGGATCAACTGGGGAGGCGTTGAGAGCAGGTGGTAGATACCAACCATCGAAGAGAAAGACGAGCCGCGCGATGCCTGGGCGGCTTCGTAGTCGCCGGCGGCAATGTAGTCCTTGACAGCTCGAGTGTCGCGTACAGCCTTCATGAGGGGGACGCGAGTGATGCGGTTGCGACGAACGCCCAGGATCATGGGTTCGTCCTCGCCTGTGGACGCCAGGATCTCCTGGACCGCCGCATAACCCAACAGGGTCGACATCCAACGGTCGTAGGCAGACGGCGTCCCGCCGCGCTGCACGTGGCCCAGGATCGTCACGCGGGCATCCTCACCCGTGCGCTCCTGGATCGTGTCAGCGATCAGCTGAGTCGACAGCTCGTTGCCCTCGCGATCGTGTGCGCCTTCCGCAACCAGGACGATGGACTCACGACGTCCGGCCGCACGCCCCAGGCGCAGGTGCTCGGCCAGATCATCCTGCCACCCCTGCCCCACCGGATCCTCGGGGGTAAAGACATAGTCCGCGCCACCTGCGACGGCCGCCATGAGAGGCAGGTAGCCGCAATGACGTCCCATGACCTCGACGACGAAGGTGCGTTGGTGAGAAGCAGCGGTACTGGTCAGCTGATCGATCGCATCCAGGATGCGGTGCAGGGCGGTATCCGCGCCGATCGTCATATCCGTGCCCACCATGTCGTTATCAATCGAACCAACCAGGCCGACAATGATCAGGGACGGGTGGGCATCAGCGAACTCCTGCGTGATAGCGCCCTCCGCAACGAGTTCGGCCAGGTGCTGGGACCATTCGCGGCGGAACTCGTTCGTACCCGACAAAGAGCCGTCACCTCCGATGACAACCAGGTGGTCGATGCCGCGCTCCAGCAGGTTCGCGGCTGCGCGGTGACGCCCCTCGTACGTGCGGAATTCGGCGCAGCGAGCCGTGCCGATGACCGTGCCGCCTTCTGCAAGGATCGAGGACACGTCCGACCACTCCAGCTTCTTGATGGAATCGCCCCCGTCGCACGCCCCCTGCCAGCCCTCAAGGATCGCATAGGGCTGCGCCCCCCTCGCCAGGGCCGTGCGCACCACTGCGCGGACGGTCGCGTTCATGCCCTGGGCATCGCCGCCCGAGGTCAGGACACCGATACGAACTGTGCTCATATTTCTGCCAGCTTTCATTGATGGAGGGGCCGGAAAGCCCGGTGTGCCTATCGTCCCCCATTCTACGTGACCTGGGCCTCCAACCACTAGGGCCTAACTCCCATTGCTCGACAAACGAGACGTGCGCGCCCGCCGAGAGCGGCGGACGCGCACGAAACCGACGAACGAAACCTTACGCTGTCGCTTCCGTGCCGTTACGGGCAGCGGAATCAGCGAGTTCCTCGGGGCTCACGACACCCTCAACCGAGACACGATCCAGGTACGCCATGCCATCAAAGGCCAGCTCTCGGGCGTTTTCCGGGTCTCCTTCATTGCCGATCGACCCGTGTGCCATACGGTCCACGACGAGCGCGATCGCACCGTCGCCCGTCACGTTCGTGGCCGTACCGAAGGAATCCAGCGCGATGTAGGTGGCGATCATGAGAGCAACCTGAGCATCGTCGAAGCCCAGCATGGAGCTGAGCAGGCCCGTGGCCGCCATGATGGCGCCGCCGGGGACGCCGGGGGCTGCGACCATCGTGATACCGAGCATGAAGATGAAGCCGACCCATTGCAGGGTGGAGACGGACAGGCCCTGGGTCAAAACAATCGCGAAGGCGAACGAGAAAATCTTGGACGTCGAGCCGGCCAGGTGGATCGTCGCACACAGCGGGATGGTGAAGGAAGCAACCGCGTCAGAGACGCCGTTCTTCTTGGTCTGGCGCAGCGTCACCGGAATGGTCGCAGCCGAGGACGAGGTGCCCAGCGCCGTCAGGTAGGCGGGCATCATGGTCAGCAGAGCCTTGATGGGGTTGCGGCGAGCAATCGCGCCCGCGAAGCAGAACTGGGTGGCCAGGATGACGACCTCAAGGACCAGGACGACGACCACGACGCGCAGCAGCGTACGAATAACGGAGGCGGCCTCGCCCGTGTACGTCAGGTTCAGGAAAATACCGAAAATATGCAGGGGCAGCAGCGGGATGATGATCGTCTCAATGAGGCGCGTAATGATCGCGCGGAACTCGATGAACCCCTTACGCAGCACGCCGCGCGGAACCATCGACAGGCCCAGGCCAACCACGAAGGAGAGCAGCAGCGCCGTCATGACCTGCAGGGGAGCGGGCATCTCGATCGTGAAGTATGACTCGAGCGCGCTGCCGGGTTCACTCACCGATGCCAGCTGGGTGGAGGCGAGGAGCCGCGGGAACAGGGAGGCGCACACCAGGAACGTCAGGAAGCCTGAGAAGAGCGTCGACCCGTAGGCGATGGCCGTTGTAATACCCAGCCACTTTCCGGCGCCGCGCCCGAGATCAGCGATCGCGGGAGTCACCAGGCCGACAATGATGAGCGGAATAGAAAAGGACAGGAACTGGCTGAAGATAGCCGAGAACGTCGCGAAGATACGACCGATCTCCACGGGGACCAGGTGGTCTCCGCCGATTCGGATCGATCCGAGGGCGGTCGCTAGGATGATCGCAGCGATCACCCACACGAGGATTCCGGACTTACGCAGGAACGCGCGCATGTGTTTCACCTTGACAATAGGGACGATGGGTCACTCATAGAATGCATGACCTTTACGAATTCTTGAATCCGAAACCACCATTCGGGACATCCACCACTATCAACGCGACGGACACGTACCGCACTGTGAGACCATTTTCCCCTTGGAACCTAAACGATTCTTCAAGGTTCAGTGCACTGCCATAGTCGATACGAAGGGAGCTAGATACCAGATAATCGCGGCGAGAATCACGTAGATGACCGTGTCCGCAACGCGGCCTCGAGACGCGAACCAGGGACGTCCGGGCGTCCACATGCGCACAACTCCCATGCCCACGAGGACCGCGACCAACAGCATGACCGCCCGATGCCTGTGATCCGTCACAGCCAGCGCGATGACGCCGAGGACTCCCCCCGCGCTCAGGGTGCCGCCAAGCCACGCGCCCAGTCGCGCACGCAGGGTCCTCTCCTCGTCATCCACGCCTCCTACCCTAGCGTACGATCGGACACAATCAGCTAATAGTCCGTCCCCGCAGCACTTTTCCAGCGCCACCCCCGCCCTGACGCATTGATACACAATACCTGCGAGCGGGTTTAGGATAGGACGAAAGGCTTTCGGCCACACCATATTGTTCTCGTCCCAAAGGAGTATTCGAGTGTCCCGTTTCATCGTCGTCGCACCCGGTTCGTCAGAGGCTGCAGCCCTCGCCACCGAAGAGCTGGCCCGCGTCCTTGGTCTCACCACCGTTGATGCCCTCACTGGCACCAACCCAGCCGACGCCGCCCTGCGCCCCGCCGCCGCACTGCCCGCCGCGGTTGAGGCCGTGCGCGCCGCCGGAGACGACGCGTTGATCGCCCCTGCCCGCGAGGCCTCGAACCGCGCCTTCGATCACGTGGCCTGGAACCTGAGCCTGGCTGCCTCCACCCGCGCCGGCGTCGTCCTCGCCTTCGACGCCGAGGGCGCCAGCGCCGAGCTACTCTCCGAAGAGATCGCCACCGCGCGCCTGCGAGCCGAGGCCTCGGCCGCCACCGTCGTCGCCGTGGTCCTCACCTGCGGTGCCCC
This sequence comes from Actinomyces bouchesdurhonensis, assembly GCF_963540955.1. NCBI lineage: Bacteria > Bacillati > Actinomycetota > Actinomycetes > Actinomycetales > Actinomycetaceae > Actinomyces > Actinomyces bouchesdurhonensis. The sequence goes on along the minus strand of NZ_CAUTSL010000036.1, from coordinate 13,115 downwards.
CGAGGTCGAAGTTGACCTGCCCGTCCTGACCCTGCCCCTCGGCGAGGAAGCCGCCGCCACGCTGCGCGAGGCCCCCGCCCCCACCGCGCTCACTCCAGTAGCTTTCCAGGCCGATCTCATAGAGCGCGCCCGTGCCGACCGCAAACGCATCGTCCTGCCCGAACCCGACGACGACCGCGTCCTGCAGGCCGCCGCCCAGGTCCTCGCCGCCGGCATCGCCGACATTACCTTCGTGGGCGACTCGAACTACGTCGCCACGCGCGCCGGCGTGCTCGGCCTCGACCTGAGCGCCGCCCAGGTCGTCTCGGTGGACGACCCCACCTACCGTGAACGCTACGCCGAAGAGTTCGCGCGCCTGCGCGCCAAGAAGGGCGTCACCCTCGAGCAGGCCCGCGAGAAGGTCACCGACGTGTCCTACTTCGGCACCATGATGGTCCACATGGGCGACGCCGACGGCATGGTGTCAGGAGCCGCCCACACGACCGCTCACACGATCGTCCCCTCCTTCCAGATCATCAAGACCGCCCCCGGCGTGTCCGTCGTCTCCTCCATCTTCCTCATGGCGATGAAGGACCGCGTGTGGGCGTTTGGCGACTGCGCCGTCAACCCCAACCCCACGCCCGAACAGCTCGCCGACATCGCCGTGACCTCTGCGCGCACCGCCGCCCAGTTCGGCGTCACCCCGCGCGTCGCCATGCTCTCCTACTCGACCGGCACCTCCGGGTCCGGCCCGGACGTTGACGTCGTCGTCGAGGCCACCCGCCTCGCCCGCGAGAAGGCCCCCGAGCTGGCCATCGAAGGCCCCATCCAGTTCGACGCGGCCGTCGACGCGGCCGTCGCAGCCAAGAAGCTGCCGGGTTCCGACGTCGCCGGCAAGGCCACCGTCTTCGTCTTCCCCTCCCTGGAAGCCGGAAACATCGGCTACAAGGCCGTCCAGCGTTCCTCGGGCGCGCTCGCCGTCGGCCCGGTCCTGCAGGGCCTCAACAAGCCCGTCAACGACCTCTCACGCGGCGCCCTCGTCGAGGACATCGTCAACACCGTCGCCCTGACCGCCGTTCAAGCCCAGGGCTGAGCGGGACCCAGGTCCCAGGGTCCGGTTACTATTGACGTAAAACCGAACCCCGGCCTCGTAGTTATCTTTCTGATCCCTCCAACACGAAAGGCGAACGCGTGTCCTCGTCCTCCGTTCTCGTCATTAATTCCGGCTCCTCCTCCATCAAGTACCAGCTCGTCGATCCCGGCACCGGCGACGCCATCGCCAAGGGCCTGGTCGAGCGCATCGGCGACACGATGGGTCTCATCAAGCACGCGTACGGCGACGCCGTCACCGAAGAAGAACTCCCGGTCCCCGACCACACCGTCGGCATGCGCGAAGTGCTGCGCCTCTTCGACACCGAAGGACCGTCCCTAGCTGATGCGAACGTCGTCGCCGTCGGCCACCGCATCGTTCAGGGCGGCCGCTACTTCGACGGCCCGGCGCTGATCACCGACGAAGTCCGTAACCTCATCGAAGAGCTGTGCCCGCTGGCTCCCCTGCACAACCCCGCCCACCTCAAGGGCATTGACGTTGCGCGCGAACTCATGCCCGACGTCCCCCACGTCGCCGTCTTCGATACCGCGTTCTTCCAGCAACTGCCCGACCGCTCGGCTCTGTACGCACTGGAGACCGAGACCGCCGAGAAGTACTCGGTGCGCCGCTACGGCGCACACGGCACCTCCCACCAGTTCGTCTCCCAAGAGATCGCGAAGCTGGAGGGTCGCGACGACCTGAAGCAGATCGTCCTGCACCTGGGTAACGGCGCCTCCGTGTCGGCCGTCAAGAACGGCAAGCCGATCGACACGTCCATGGGCCTGACCCCCCTCGAGGGTCTCATGATGGGCACCCGCACCGGCGACATCGATCCCGCCGTCGTGTTCCACCTGGAGCGCGTGGCCGGCATGAGCGTCGACGAGGTTGACACCCTGTTCAACAAGAAGTCCGGCATGAAGGGCATGACGGGCGAGTCCGACATGCGTTCCGTGTGGGACATGATCCACAACGATGACGAGCCTGAGGCTCAGCAGCGCGCCCGTACCGCGATGGACGTCTACATCAACCGCCTGCTGAAGTACGTGGGTTCGTACACCGCGGAGCTGGGCGGCCTGGACGTCATCACCTTCACCGCTGGCATCGGCGAGAACGACGCAGCAGTGCGCCGCGAGCTGGCCGAGGCTCTCGCTCCCTTCGGCGTGAAGATCGACGTGGAGGCGAACAATGTTCGCTCCGGCGAGCCGCGCGTCATTTCCGCCCCCGACTCGACCGTGAAGATGTTTGTCTTCCCGACCAACGAGGAGCTGGCGATCACCCGCCAGGCGCTGACCTTCGCCTGATCGGTTTGTTTCGCACGAGGCCGGGGTTCCCGCGTGGGGCCCCGGCCTCGAGCGTATCCGTCGCGCGTATTGACTTCACCCCCACACACCGACTACGATCAAGAGTGGTAACGGCGGGCAAGCCCTCGCAGAGTGCCAATCCGCGGACCCACGAGCGCACACGTTGCGCCGTGGGTTTTTGCGTCTCTCAGTGAGGAGGAGCATGCTCATCGCTTACATCGACGAAGTTGGCGAAGCTGGCGCTTTCATTTCAAAGGATCACAAGAGGTTTAAAATATCCCCTGCATTCGGCTATGCCGGCTTTGTTGTTCCTGAACAGCATGTCCATGCTTTATCTCGAGATGTCGCGATAACCAAGCAGAAGTTCTATTCACTTCTCTGCGGCGACGGCGAGGAAGATCCCAGAAACTACGCTCCTACATGGGAGCGTAAAGGGTCTGACCTCCTGAGCAAGCACGCAATGGGGCGTGCAGGACGACAGGAAGTAGTTGAGCTGCGCTCGCTTCTCGCTCGAATATCGAGTAATTACGGCGGAAAGCTCTTCTACTTCGTACGCGAAAAACCCATCGGCTCCCCAGGCCAGGTGTGGGGCAAGAACACCGACAACAACTGGGAAAATAAACGCGAGGAGAGGACCCTAGAATGTTTGAGCGAGGCGATCAACCGACTCTGCAGGTATGCCGAACACGAGGACCAGAACATCCTCCTCTTTCAGGACATGATCAACGAGAAGCAGCGCTTTCACCAGGTGAGACGCAGCTATGCCCACATCTACGGTCGCATCAAGGAACACCAGGAGATGCTGCGGATCCTCGAAGCACCCGCATATATCGACTCGGAGCTCTCGACGAACATCCAGTGTGCGGACTGGATCGCTGCTCTCATTGGCCGCGCCTGCGACTATCAACTGGTCCTCAACAGCTCCTACCGATGGGTAGCAGACAGTTTTTTCGCTGATCTTCGTGGAGGTTTCACGTATGAATCCACCCTCCAGTTCCATCGACGCAGCATCGACAATATCCACCACATCCGGATTCTCGATAGGGCACGCCCCCACCTCGACTCCCTGACCGGCATGTCTCCCGAGAATCTCTCCCTCCTCCAGCTCGTACATGCACGCGCAAGTGCGCCCACCACAGGCAAACCGGCAACGTGAGGCCCGACAGCTCATTCGCCGCGTGCGGGCTTGCTCCAGGAGCTGGCGATCGCCCGCCAGGCGCTGACCTTCGCCTGATCGGATTATTTCGCACGAGGCCGGGGTTCCAGCGTGGGGCCCCGGCCTCGGGCGTATCCTGGGATGGTAGCGCGAGCGAGGAGGCCCTCATGAACAGCGACGTTTCGACCCTGGCGGATTGGATCGCTCAGTCACCGTCCACCGTGTTTTTCGGCGGCGCCGGCGTCTCGACCGAGTCGGGCATCCCGGACTTTCGCGGGGCGAACGGCTTCTACTTCCAGGAGCGCGAGATTCCCCTTGAGACGGTCCTGAGCATCGACTTTTTCACCAAGCACCCCGAGGCGTACTGGGAGTGGTTCCACGAGATCTACCGTCCCGTCGAACCCAACGGCGCGCACAGGGCCCTGGCCGCCCTGGAGGCAGCCGGTCGGCTAGACGCGGTCGTCACGCAGAACATTGACGGCCTGCATCAGCGGGCCGGGTCGCGCACCGTGTGGGAGCTGCACGGCAACTGGGAGCGCCTCGTATGCACGCGCTGCGGGACCGTCGCGGCGCTCAGTGATGCCGTCACGCTTGACGGGGATCCCGTGCCCGCGTGCCCGTCGTGCGGAGGGCAGATGCGCCCAGACATCGTCATGTACGGCGAGTCCCTGGACGAGGGCGTCATCGAGGCCGCCGTGTCAGCCATCGCGCGGGCGTCCACGCTGATCGTGGCCGGCACGTCCCTCGTGGTCTACCCGGCGGCGGGCCTCATCAACTACTTCTCCGGAGACCACCTGGTGCTCATGAACGCCACCCCGACCTCGGCCGACGCGCACGCGGATCTGATCGTCCGCGACCCGGTGGGCGCGACACTCGACCGCGTCATGGACCAGCTGCGTGCCCAGAGCGTCGTGCCCGCGTAGGGCGTCGTGCCCGCGTAGGGCTTGCGGCGCACGCGATTGGCTCACGGGCCCCAGCCTCAACGCGCAGGCGCCCCCTCCCCTGCGCACATGCGGATAGGTTGTGCGCATATGGATAGGTTGTGCACATCCGGATAGCTTATTTTCCTATCCACATCTTCATAACCTATCCGCATGTTCGTAACCTATCCACGTATGCACGCCTTACGCTGCCCCGCAGGATCACTCCTCCCCCAGGCCGGCCGGGTCCACGAGGGCGAGGGCGCGCGGGGCGCGCGAGACGCGCACGCTTTGGCCCCACGTCAGGGTCAGGCGGTCGGATTCCATGCCGTCGCCAAAAAGCACGAGGGATTCGGAGCCGACGACGAGGCTCAGTTCCTCACCCTCGTCCAGGATGCCCTCTGTGTAGTCCACGCCGGTGAAGGGCGAGGGCCACGCCTCACGCACGAACCACGCGAGGGAGCGCGAGGTCGGGGCGGGCAGGTCCCCCATCGCGCGACCTCGCTTGAGGGAGGCCCCCCAACCGGTCGCCCCCGTCCCAGTGGAGACGACGACGCCGGAAGAGGATTGGCGTTCGACGTGAGACCCCAGGGAGAGTTCGTATCGGGCGCTCTGGTGGCTCGGGTGTCCGATGAAGACCTCGTTGAGGGCGGTGAGCGTGCGCGAGTCGTCGGCCGCTGCGTGCACCATCGTCAGCTGGTCCACGCGCAGGTCGCCGCCCTCGTCGATGCGGCGCAAAGCTCCAACCCCCTGGTCGGGCGTGCAGCGCGCGAGCACCCCCGCGTTGGACTGGGGAACCGAATTGACGCCGATCACGGCCTGGTCGCCAGCGTATTTGGCGACGTTGGCGACCAGGCCGTCGGGGCCCACGACGACGATGACGTCTTCGGGGGCGAAGAGGAAACGCGACAGGCAGTCGCGTTCCACGTCGGCGCTCGCCCACCCCTCCGGAATGCCCGCGCGCACGCGCGCCAGCGCCGCCACGTGGGACTCGTGGGCGGCCTCGACGGAGGCGAGGGTGCGCCCACGGCTCCTCAGGATGAATTCGACTTGGCCGCGGGTGGAGTAGCGGTCCATGAGTTCGTCGAACTCGGTGGGGCGACGGACGATGACGGCACGGCGGCGCATGGCTACTTCCCAGCCTTCGCTTTGCCGGTGAAGGCCGCCACGAGATCGCTGAGCACGTCGGCGGTGATGGTGATGTTGCCGAAGGAGGGCATGTTCTTGGCCATTTCTTTGAACGCGAGGGCTCGCGCTACTTCGGGTCCGGCCTTGGCGAGCGCTTCGATGTAGGCGGCATCGGTCTCGATCCGGGCGCGTCCCGCCGTGTTCCAGTCAACCTCGAATGCCTTGGCTTTTTCGACGATGCGTCGTGCTTCTGCTTCGACGGTGATCGCGTCGGCGGCTGCCTTTTCTTCGGCCTCGCGCCTGGCGTTGTGGCCTTCCTGGTCGACCAGGTCGGCGCGTTTGCGGGCCAGGTCGAGCTTGGATTGCATCTCGTTTGCGGAGATCTGGGATTCGCGTTCGACGGCGAGGGCGCGGCGTTCGTAGAGGGCGCGGTCGGCTTCGGCTTGGAGCTGTTCGAGGAGCGGGGCGCGCAGGGAGGATTCGACTCCTTCGTCGGGGCGTAGGCTGAGCAGGCGCGCGTCGACGATGGCGATGCCGGTGGCGCGCAGCTGGTCGTCTGCTGCGAAGGCTTGGGTAAGGACGCGACCGATACTTTCGAGGGAGCCGGTAATCGCGTTTGTGAGCGTCATTTCTCCAATCGCCGAGGCCAGGGCGGAGAAGGCGATTCGGGTGACGGTCTCGTCGATCTGCCATAGGCCTTGGGCGTCGGTTCCCGCTTCGCGCGGGTAGAGCGCGAAGTCGTAGTGCGCGCAGGCAGATTCGGCATCCTCGATGCGGTAGGTGATGACGGCTTGGGCGTTTATGTTTTGTTGGTCGGCGGTGGCGGCTTGGATGAGGAAGCTGTGGGCGCGGTTGGCGGTTGGCATTTCCGCGAGCGCGCAGCGCCCATTTCGTAGCCAGAAGGATTGTCCGACGCCGGTTCTGATGGCGCGTCCGGCGCGGATTTGGACGACGTGGTCTCCGGCTCCGCCCTGGTAGCGGCTAAGGAATGGGTGGTGGTGAAGGGTTCCCATGATGGCTCCTTGGTTGGGTGGCGAACCACTCGTTTATGTCAAGACGACGATAATCTATCCGCACATTTAATGTCAACTCGACGCAAATAAGTTATGCTGACACCATGACTAAGCCCCTCACCATCCCGATCGCGGTCGACATCGTCGCCCTCACCGTTATCGACCACACCCTCCACACCCTCGTCGTACGTCGCGGAATCGACCCCTTCAAAAATCACCTGGCCCTGCCCGGCGGCTTCCTGCGCGAAGGCGAACAAACCGAGGAGGGAGCAGCGCGCGAGCTTGAAGAAGAAACGGGCATCACTCCCCCGGGCCACCTCGAACAGCTGTGCACCTACGGACCCGTTGGAAGAGACCCTCGAGGCCCGGTTCTCTCCGTCGCCTACCTCCTCCTCGCCCCCTCTTTCTCCCCCACTCACGCGGGCGGCGACGCTGCGGGAGTCCTCTGGCACCCCGTCGACGCCCTCCTCGCAGCCAACTCACCTCTCGCCTTCGACCACTCGCGCATCCTCGCGGACGGCGTCGAGCGCGCCCGCTCCAAGATCGAATACTCCCCCCTGGCCACCTCCTTCTGCGGGCCCGAGTTCACGATAACGCAGCTGCGCACGACCTACGAGGCCATCTGGGGGGCGGCCCTCGACCCGCGTAACTTCCACCGCAAAGCCACAAAAACCGCGTCATTCATCGAGCCGACGGGAGGCACCGTGCGCGAGGGGGCAGGGCGCCCGGCAGCACTCTACCGACTCGCCCCGGGCGTCGACGAAACCGCCTTCGTTCTCGACCCACCCCTGCGCCGACCCGCCGCCCCAGCCCCAGCCTCGTCACCGAAGAGCGCGAGCGCGCCGAGTACGCAAGAATAAGCCCAGTACCAAAGGAGAATCATGAACTTCCATTCCCTCTACGACCAGGGCTTTGCGCGCGTCGCCGCCGTCACCCTGCCCGTGCACCCCGCGCGCCCCTTCGACAACGCGCGCGAGATCATCGACGCCGCCACAGAGCTTGACGAGCGCGGCGTCGCCGTCGCCGTCTACCCGGAACTGAGCGTGTCCGGCTACGCCATCGACGACCTCTTCCTGCAGGACGTTCTGCTCGACAACGTCGAGAAGGCCCTCGCGCGCATCGTTGAGGCCAGCGCCAACCTGCTCCCCCTCCTCATCGTCGGCGCGCCCCTGCGCAAAGACAACGCCCTGTACAACTGCGCCGTCGCCATCCACCGCGGACGCGTGCTGGCGATCGTCCCCAAGTCCCACCTGCCCAACTACCGCGAGTTCTACGAGAAGCGCCACTTCGTCACCATGCCCCCGCGCGCCTGCGAGCGCATCGAAGTGCCGTGGGGCGGCGTCGAAGAATTCAGCGGCGGCCCCGCGTGGGTCCCCTTCGGCCAGGTCCTCATCTCCGCCGACGACGTGCCAGGCCTAACGATCGGCATCGAAGTTTGCGAGGACATGTGGGTGCCCCTCACCCCTTCGACAGAGCTGGCTCTGGCAGGCGCGACCGTCCTGGCGAACCTGTCCGCCTCCCCGATCACGGTCGGGCGCGGAGCCGACCGCGAACTCATGGTGCGCTCAGTGTCCGCACGCTGCTGCGCGGCCTACATCTATACGGCGGCCGGCATGGGCGAGTCCAGCACAGACCTCGCCTGGGACGGCGAAACCATGATTTACGAGGCCGGGGAACGCCTGGCGATCGGCGAGCGCTTCCAGGAGGGCACGCACATCACGATCGCCGACGTGGACCTGGAACGCCTGCGCACCGAGCGCAAGCGCCAGAATTCCTTCACAGACAACGCGCAGCGCTACTTCGCGGGGGATGAGCGCATGGCTCCACAGGAGGTCGAGTTCACCCTCGACCCGCCGCGCACGGACCTGGGCCTGGAGCGCCCTGTCAACCGCTTCCCCTTCGTCCCCAACGACCCAACCCGCCTGGAGCAGGACTGCTACGAGGCCTACAACATTCAGGTCGCGGGCCTGGTCCAGCGCCTGCGCGCGATCGGCAACCCGAAGATCGTCATCGGCGTGTCGGGCGGCCTGGATTCGACGCACGCACTGGTCGTGGCTTCCCGCGCGATGGACCTGGTGGGCCGGCCACGCACGGACATCCTGTGCTACACGCTGCCCGGTTTTGCCACATCTGAGCGCACGAAGACGAACGCGACGCTGCTGTGCCGCTACCTGGGCACGTCCTTCCAGGAGATCGACATCCGCCCGGCGGCCACGCAGATGCTGGCCGACATCGGCCACCCCTACGGCGAGGGCGAGGCCACCTACGACGTGACCTTCGAGAATGTCCAGGCGGGCCTGCGCACCGACTACCTGTTCCGCCTGGCCAATCACCTGGGCGGCATCGTGCTGGGCACGGGCGACCTGTCCGAGCTGGCGCTGGGCTGGTGCACGTACGGCGTGGGCGACCAGATGAGCCACTACGCGGTCAATACGGGCGTGCCCAAGACCCTCATGCAGCACCTGATCCGCTGGGTCGTGGCTTCCAAGCAGTTTGATGATCGCGTCGGCGAGGTCCTCCTGTCGATCCTGCACACGGAGATCTCCCCCGAGCTGGTTCCCGCCAAGCCGGGCGAGAAGATGCAGTCCACGCAGGACAAGATCGGCCCCTACAACCTGCAGGACTTCACGCTCTACCACGTGCTGCGCCGCGGCGCGCGCCCCTCGAAGATCGCGTTCCTGGCGGAGAAGGCCTGGTCGGACGCCTCTGTCGGCTCCTGGCCGGTCGGCTTCCCCGAGGAAGACAAGGTCGCGTACTCACTGAAGGAGATCGTCACGTGGGAGCGCCTGTTCCTGTGGCGTTTTTTCAGCCAGCAGTTCAAGCGCAGCGCGCTGCCTAACGGCCCGAAGGTCATGGCCGGCGGCTCCCTGTCCCCGCGCGGGGATTGGCGTATGCCTTCGGACGCGTCGGGGATGGATTGGGTCGCAGAGCTCGACGAGGCCGTGAAGGGTCTGGTCGACTAACTTCACGCTCGCTCGGCTGACCGAGCTAGCTCCCGACTTCACGCACGCTCGGCTGACCGAGCTAGTTCCCGGGGCGGTGCTCATTCGAGCACCGCCCCTCGGCTTACTCACAGCAGCACTCACAATTTCGCACGTAATTCCCCCGAGACGTCGCGCGACCACACGCCGAAAACGTTGAAAATACACCGTTTTTCAATGAGCTAACATAGCTTAGGCTAGCCAAATTACGTGCGAGATTTATGAAAAGCGTGAGCTTGACAACAAGCGGCCACAGCCAGCGGGAGGGAGACACGGCCAACGAGGGAGAGGCCGCCGACGAACGCGTAGACACGGGGCCCCAACGGGGCGGCGCGAAACTATGCACACACTCACACGCACGCGAGCCCAAATTTCTGTAGGGTTAGTTTTGACAGTTAGGTAAGCCTAGCTTTTCCTATTTCAGTCCCACCGCAAGTACCTACGACGGAGAAATGATGTCTCGTACGACCACCTCCCTGGCCGCCATCGCCGCCATCGCCGCCATCGGGCTGGCTGCATGCACCTCCGGCACAACCTCCTCCCAGTCCTCCGCCTCCTCTTCATCCGCCACGCAGGCCACCCAAGCCTCGTCAGTGACGATCGACGCGAACGACGGCCCCGTCGACATTAAGCTGCCTGTGACCCGTGCAGCCTCCCTGGACAACCGTACCTTCGAGGTACTCGAGCAGTGGGGCGTTCCGCTCGTCGCCGTACCCAAGCAACTGATCCCCTCCACCGTCACCGCCTACAACGGCGATGACATCGCAGACGTGGGCATGCACCGCGACCCCAACCTGGAGGCCCTGGTCGCCGCCGAACCCGACCTCATCATCTCCGGCCAGCGCTTCTCCAAGTTCGACGCGCAAATCAAAGAGCTGGCCCCCGACGTCCCGCTCATCAACCTAGAACCGCGCGACGGGCAGCCCTTCAATGAGGAACTCATCCGCGAAGTCACCGACCTCGGTGAGATATTCGGCAAGCAGGCCGAAGCCCAACAGCTGGTCGACAACTTCAACGCCTCGATCGAGCGCGCGAAGAACGCCTACGACGGCTCCTCCACCGTCATGGCGGTTGACGTCTCCGGCGGCAACATCGGCTACGTTGCACCCGGCAAGGGACGCACCTGGGGACCAGTTTTCGACCTGCTCGGCCTGAAACCCGCCCTTGAAGTTGAGGGCGCGACCGACTCGCACACCGGCGACGACATTTCCGTCGAGGCCATCGCCGAAGCTAACCCGGCGTGGATCTTCGTTCTCGACCGTGACTCCGCCATCACCAAGGACGGCTCAAACACGCCAGCCGAAACCGTCATCAACGACAACGCCGCTCTGCAAAACGTCACCGCCCTGCAGAACAAGCAGGTGGTCTACGCACCCAACGACACCTACACCAACGAATCCATCATCACCTACACGGAGATTTTCAACTCCATCGCAGACGCCTTCGAAGCCGCGAAGAAGTGATCCTCTGACACACAAGCGGGTGCCGCCCATGCGGGCGGCACCCGCACCCCCTTTTCTTATGACACACTCCCCCGCCACCGCGCCTCCCACGGACGCCGCCACGACGCGCGAGACCACCCCAGCCTCGTCGAAACGCCGCCCCCTGGCGCTCACCCTCGCAACCCTCACCGTCCTGGCCCTCCTGGTCCTGTCCCTGTCCACCGGCGAGTACTCGATCCTGTCCCAGGACGACGGCTGGCACATGTTCCTGACCGTGCGAGTCCCCCGCACGATCGCGCTCATCCTGTCCGGGGCCGCCATGTCGATGAGCGGCCTCGTCATGCAGCTGGTGACCCAGAACCGCTTCGCCGAACCATCAACGACGGGCACGACCGAGTGGGCGGGCCTGGGCCTGCTCATCATCATGATCGCCTGGCCGGGCGCCCCCATCCTGGTGCGTATGACATGCGCCATCGTCTTCGCTTTTGCGGGAACCATGGTCTTTTTCGCTCTGCTTCGCCGCGTCTCCCTGCGCTCATCGCTGCTCGTCCCCATCATGGGCATGATGCTCGGCGCTGTCGTCTCCGCGATCTCCACGTTCATCGCCCTGGAGACGAACACCATGCAGAGCGTCGCCGTATGGTTCCAGGGATCCTTCACTTCCGTCTACGAAGGCCAGTACGAGGTGCTCTGGATCGTCACAATCGTCGTCGCAATCGTCTTCGTCATAGCCGACCGCCTCACCGCTGTCTCTCTGGGCGAAGACATCGCCGTGTCACTCGGCGTCAACTACCACCGCATGATCCTCATCGCGACAGGCCTAGTCGCCGTCGCAACCGGCGTCGTCACCGTCGTCGTCGGCTCCCTGCCGTTCCTGGGCCTCATCGTGCCGAACCTCGTCTCCATGTCGATGGGCGACAACCTACGCACAAACCTACCGTGGGTGTGCCTGGCGGGCATCGCCCTGGTGACAGTCACCGACCTGCTCGCCCGAACAATCATCTCCCCCTTCGAAATGCCTGTCTCCGTCATCCTGGGCATCCTCGGGGCATTCGTCTTCGTCGCGCTCGTGCTGCGCCAAGCCAGGAAGGGGACCACACTGTGACCATTGTTTATGCTCCGGGAACTGACGGTTCCCACTCCCCGGCCACGGCCTCGTCCATCACGCTTCCGACGCGGCGCACCGGGGCCTTCGTCTCCCCCGCTGCCCGCCGACGCTGGTGGATCATTTTCAGCGTCGTGTGCGCCATCGCACTCCTGGCCTGCATCGGGCTGCTCACCTGGAAGAACCCGGCGCAATTCGGCACCCCCGTGTTCTGGAGGCTCGCCCGCAGGCGCGCTTTCGCAATCCTCGCGATCGCCCTGGTGGCCGTGTGCCAGGGGATGGCCACGGTCGCCTTCCAGACGGTGGCGAACAACCGCATCATCACGCCCTCAATCCTGGGCTTCGAGTCCCTCTACCGGGCGATCCACACGTCCACGATCTTCTTCCTGGGCGTCGCTGGACTCAACGCGTCGGCCACCGTCGGAAACTTTGTCGGGCAGCTCGCCCTCATGATCGCCCTCACGCTCGCGCTCTACTCGTGGCTGCTCACCTCCCAGCGCGCCTCCATGCACGCGATGCTCCTCATCGGCGTCATGCTGGGGGCGGGCCTCGGCTCCATCTCGACGTTCATGCAGCGCCTGCTCACACCCTCCGAATTCGACGTGCTCACTGCGCGCCTGTTCGGCTCGATCGCGAACGCGCAGAAGGAGTACTACCCCATTGCCGTTCCGCTCGTTGCTGTGGCGGCACTCGCCCTCCTCCTCATGAACACACGCCTATCCGTCCTCTCTCTGGGCCGTGAAACCGCCACAAACCTGGGTCTTAACCACCGGCGCACATCGGTGGCAGTCCTCGTCCTCGTGTCGATCCTCATGGCCACGTCGACCGCCCTCGTGGGTCCCATGACGTTCCTCGGGTTCCTCGTCGCGACGCTGTCCTACCAGTTCTCCGACACCCACGACCACCGCTACATCTTTGCGATGTCGGTCGTCCTGGCCATCGCGATCCTGGCCAGCGCCTACTTCGTCATGAATCACGTGTTCAACACGCAGGGCGTCGT